>DASQAM010000595.1:0-2807 GCA_035635735.1 Gemmatimonadales bacterium
ATCGTCACCCAGGTGTGCTTGAACCATTCGTCGAGCCAGGCGAACAGCACTCCTCCTGCCGCCCCCGCCGCTCGGACCTCTTGGGTGAGCCGGGCGTCGATTTCGGCCATCGCGCGCTCGTCGTGCCCGCCGTGGCCCAGCCCGTCGGTCTGCAAGTGCGACACGCCGCGTGAGGAGGGAACACCGTATTCGGCGACCAGAAGCGGTCGCCCTGCGTGATGCTGCTTGAGGGCGCGTAGGTAACCGAGGTAGCGAGACCGGCCCTCGGTTGATGCGGCACCGTACGCCGAATCGAGATCGATGAAATCGGGATAGTAAGGGTACGCGTGATACGAAGCGAAATACCCCGCCAGGTTCGCGGGGGTGGCGCGCACCAGCATTGCGTCAAGCGATTCGCGGTCGTTGTCGTATTCCTTGAGCCGCGGATTGGGCGGGAAGCCGTAGCGCCGACGCAGCCGCTGCTCTTCCTCGAGCGTGGGCTCCGTCGGGTGTGACAGCGGGTCGAGAGTGGGCCAGTTGGTATACGCGATGGGTCGTTGGGCGTGATAGGTATCCCACTCGTAGGTGAGCAGGTAGTCGCACTGCTCCGCCATCCAGACATCGGCTGCTGTGCCCCGATCGAGCGCGAGAAACCGACCGGCGAACGCGGTACGATCGCGCCGGCGCGCGTTGTAGGCCCGGATCGAAAACGGCTCCCACTCCCGGCCGATGATGAACCCTAGAACGTGATCCGACACGTCGCTGTCGTAGCGGCCGAAGGCGTGCCCCGGCCGGGCCGCGATGAGCCCGTGCCCGTGCACTAGATCGACCACGCGCCGCATTTCGGCGCGGAACGCCGCCTTCCAGCTCGCGGCGTCGTAGTCGTGGCCCGGGGGCAGCTCGGTCCACACCCCGTGCAGGAGCCACAGGGCGCGATCGGGGTGGGCGTCATTCCACGCCTTGAGCGACCGATAGAAGGCGGGCGGAAGGATCGTGTAGACGCGGACGGCGTTGGCACGCGCCCCCGCGATCAGCTCGAGCCACCGGCCGTACGTCGAATCGTCGGTGGGAAAATCCGAGGGGAAGTGGCCGGGAAGCGCGACGCCGACGTTGATGCCCTTCACGTAGAACGCTTGCCACCCGCTCGTCGTGCGGATCTCGAAGCCGTCGCCCGCCGTCCGCGCCGCGACATCAGGATCGACCGGCCGCACCACGGGGCGCCGTGCGAGCCCGCTGTCGATCCCGAGCGCCAGCAGCTGGCCCTCGGCGTCACCGTACCCGGGGGCGAGCCGTAGCGTGCGGCGCCACGCCTCGGCCGCCGCAGTACGCTGTCCCAAGCGTACGCGCGCGAGGCCGAGCCCGTACCACGCCTCGGCGTCGCCCGCATTACTCCTCACGGCCCCGAGAAAGTGGTCGGCGGCGGCCAGCGCCTGCCCCTGCCGCAACCGTACGAAGCCGAGCCCGACCTGCGCCCCGTGATCCCCCGGGCAGAGCGAGTCGGCAGCCGCAAAGTGCGCTGCGGCGTCCGCAATAGCCCCCCGCCGATAGGAACCCCAGCCGGCATCCGTTTCGCCGGCCGCGCGCCCGGCGTGGGGACACGAGGCGGCAACCTGCGATCCGAGCGCCACGATCAACACGAGCATTGCGGGTGGGTCAAGATAATGCTGGAGGACAGGAGCCGCGCACCAATCAGTGGAAGGTCACGCCCAGGCCGAAATCGATGACGTGCTGCTTCCACCCGGTGGCGAACCTTCCCACGCCGCTCTCGTTCACGTCGCCCACGCCGCCGTACACGTAGTTCACGACCGGGGTGAGCGACACGTCCCGGCCGACCCGGATGTCGTAGCCCGCGCCGGCCGTGAACCCCCAACCGGTCCCGTCGAAGGAGGGGCTGGAATTCACGTAATAGTTGGAGAAGCCGAGGCCACCCGTGAGGAAGAAGCCGCTCTTGGCTTTGGGGTAGAGATACACCGATGCGGTGACATTCGAGATCGTCTCGGTGTTGCCCGAATCGGAATGTGCCCAGACGTTGATCGCCCCGCCGATGAGGATGTTGCGGCTGGGCGTGCCGCCGAGCTTCACGAACCCGGTGACACCACCCACGCCGGAGCTGTCGACGCACTGGTCGCACTTGATGTTCGCCGAGCCATAGCCCAGCCCGAAACCGATCCAAAAGCCATCGCGGCGCTGCGGGTACTGCGCCTGCGCCGCGGACGCCGCGCAGGAGAACGCGACGAGCAGTGCGACGATTCGCGCGGTGTGCATGGAGCCCCTCCCTTCCCGGTGACGGCCCGGGGGAGGGCGAGTTCCATGCCGGAAGAGGCAAGCACGCCCACCCGTCGGAGGTGTCCTCGCGCGCGGTCGGTTGATCGCGTGTGCAAGGGTTGAGGGGCGCGACCCGCGCCGTCTCCCACCCGAAACGGCTAGCCCATGTGGGCTGGGGTGATGCAGCTATGCTGCACAACTTGCATATTCAGAATGACGGCATACGCAATGCTGTGAGTACTGGTTCACAGGGTGATGTCCGATCTGTGCAGTTGACGCACAATTCCGTTGACACCGTGTCCTACGGGGGCTAGGTTTTCCAACATGAAACTCATCACAACCATCGTTCGGCCGGAACGCCTGCCAGAGGTCAAGGCGGCGTTATTCCAGGCCGGCGTCACCGGGATCACGCTCAGTCGCGTGAGCGGCCACGGGGGCGAGCAGGAGATCGTGAGTCAGTACCGCGGCACCACCGTCGTCATGGAGTTCCACGAGAAGGTCAAGATCGAGATGGTGTGCTCGGAGCCGTTCGTCGAGCCGTGCATCAAGGCCATCCTCTCTTC
>DASQAM010000596.1:0-2234 GCA_035635735.1 Gemmatimonadales bacterium
CGGCAGCGCGTCCGCCGCCTTGGGGTTCGGAGGGTCGTGCGTGACCAGGGGCACTCCCTCGAGCGGGACCGACTTGATGTCCTTCATTGATTCGCCCCGCAGGATACCCGCAGTGCCGAGCGCGCCGGATTTGCGGTCCACAGGCGTGTCCGGGTTGGGGACGACGGGCTCACGTCCACCGAAGTCATCGGAGGGGGCCACCGGTCCGCGCGGGGCCGCTGCCGAGGGGGACTGACCCACGGGCGCGATGCGGATGCGGTCGGCGCCCGCCGCGGTGAGCCGGCCCGTGACATCGTGCGCACCGGGTTGGTCGGCCAGCGCCTGGAGCAGTTCGAACAATTGGGCGGGAGGCGGGTTCGCGGGCAGGGCGATTTCCCCGATGCCATGAAGGTCCAGACGCTCCACCAGCACCGCCACGCCCTCCCCCTCACACGGCACGCCATTCACTTCGATGCCGCTCCCCCCCTGAGCAAGCCGCAGCGTGACGGCCGTCTCCTGGAGCAGGCCCAGCAGGGCGCGGAACTCCTTCTTCTGCTCGGCCTTAGCGGTCGGGTCGCGGAACAGGCTCACACAGTGTGCGAACCGCGTGGCCAGGGTATCGAGGGTCGGCATGGGGGCCGGTCAATCTAGGGGCCGGGCCTACCCCGGGCAACGCGCGCCAGCGCGCGCGCGGCATCTGCAGCACGCACCGGCCGGCCCGGGAGATCCAGGGCCACCGACAGCGCCGCCACCGGGGGCGGCGCGAGTCCCAAGGGCTCGAGCCGCGTCACATCGCCGAGCAAGCCGGCCAGCGGCTCATCGCACGCGAGGCTGCCGCGGTCGAGCACCAGCCCGCGCTCGAGCGTCTCGGCGGCGAACGTCAGGTCGTGCGTGATCACGAGCAGCGCTACGCTCCCCAAGGACCGATCGAGCAGAGCGCGGGTGACCCGCGCGCGCAGCGCTCGATCGAGCCCGATGGTGGGCTCGTCCAGCACGAGGAGCGCCGGCTCGAGCGCGAGGGCCCCGGCGAGCGCGGCGAGCTTACGCAGGGCGGGCGGGAGGTCGTAGGGGTGGTGCCCGGCGTGCGCGGTGAGGTCCAAGTCCGCGAGGGCCCGGTCGGTCCGCCGCTGCACCTCCTGCTCCCCCACGCCAAGCGCTCGCGGTCCGAAGCTCACGTCCTCGCGGACGGTGCGAGCGAAGAGCTGCTGGTCCGCATGCTGGAATACCGACCCGACCCGCCACGCCAGCTGCTCCGGAACGCAGTCACGGGTATTCCAGTCGCCGACCCACACCGTTCCCTCGCCCGGTGGCTCGAGTCCCGCGATGAGTCGGACCACGGTGGACTTGCCGGCGCCGTTCTTGCCCAGCAGCGCGACGCGCTCCCCCGGAGTGATGGAGAACGACAAGCCGCGCAGCGCCGCCACGGCGCCGTATGAGAAAGTCACGCGGTCGAAGCGCAGGGCCGGAATCACCGCGAGCGTCGCACGGCGTGGGCCACGGTAAGGGGATACGGTCCGGGCAGCCCGCTCGCCCCCCAAACCGTGGCGACGCTCGTGCCCAGCCCCGCGTCGCACGCCGCCACATCGGCGAGCAGGTCCGGCGTCCCGACGGCCCGGACCGCACCGTCCTCGAGCCACACGACCCGGTCGGCCACGTCGGGTAGGGCATCGAGGGCGCTCGTCGCGAGCACGACCGCTTTCCCTTCCTTGGCGAGCAAGCGGATCAGCCGCCACAGGGCGCTCGCGCTCTCGCCATCGAGCTCGGCCGCCGGCTCGTCAAACAGCACGAGGCCCGAGTCCATGGCGAGGGTCGCAGCGATGATCACCCGCTGCAGCTCGCCACCGGACAGGGTGGCCGGGTCCCGCGCCGCGAGCGGACCCAGCTCGAGCTGCTCGAGGGCGTGATCCACCTGACGCGCGATCTCGTGCGTCGGCCACCCCAGGTTCGCCGGCCCGAAGGCGACCTCGTCCCAGACGGTGAACGCCATGCCGGAGACCTGCGTCCAGGGTGTCGGAAGCACGATTGCGCTCCGGTCGCGGCGAGACGCGGTCCCCACGATCCGGCCTCCCGTGAGTCGCGGCGCGAGATCCCCGGCCACGAGCAAGACGGTCGAGGCGCCGGCTCCCACGGCTCCGACGAGCGCCACGATCTCCCCCTGCGCGACTTCGAGCGAGACATCGCGCAGAGCAGGCGCCTCCGTCGCCGGATACCAGAAACTCACCCGCTCGAGCGTCAGCGATTTCACTTGAGCCGCC
>DASQAM010000597.1:0-3473 GCA_035635735.1 Gemmatimonadales bacterium
CGCCGCATCGCGTCGACACAATCGATTGCGCTCGGCGCCGTATGGGTCAGCGCGCTGATCGCGCCGCCCGCCTTCGCGCAGCAGACCATCGAGCGCGTCGAAATCACCGGCTCGAGCATCAAGCGGATCGACGCCGAGACCGCTCTTCCGGTGCAGATCGTCACGCGGGCGGAGATCGAGGCCACCGGCGCGGCCAACGTCGAGCAGTTCCTCCAGGGCCTCGGAGTAGCGCTGCAGGGCAACAACAACACCGTGGCCGCAAGCGCATCGGGCGCGACCACGGGCGGGGTCTCCAGCGTTTCCCTGCGGGGCCTCGGTTCCACGCGGACCCTGGTGTTGGTCGACGGCCGGCGCGTGACCGCGGGCGGGACCCTCACCGACAGCACCAGCGTCGACATCAACCACATCCCGCTCGCGGCCATCGAGCGCGTCGAGGTCCTGAAGGACGGAGCGTCCGCCATCTACGGGAGCGACGCGATCGCCGGCGTCGTCAATTTCATACTCCGCAAGGACTACAAGGGAGGGGAAGTCACCCCTTACGCCAACCTCACCCAGCATCCCGGCGGCCGGGGCTGGGGCGCCAACGGCCTGGTGGGTTGGGGCAACATGGGCTCGGACAGCTTCAACGCGACGATGAGCTTCGATTACAAGAAGCAGGATGCGCTGTACGGGAGGGACAGGGATTTCGCGAGCAGCGGCATCAACGTCAAAGCCAGCAACGACACGACTTCCGGGAACACCTTCCCGGCTAATTTCGCGTCGGCGGGTACACCTTTTCCGAGATTGAACGGATCGCGATCGCGAAATCTGTTCTTCGGAAATTGCCCGGGACCGTACTCGATCGACGATCCGTTCCGCGGAAGCACCTGCGGCTTCGACCCATCGCCGCTGGTGTCGCTCCTTCCCGAGTCGGAGCAAAAGACCATCTTCGGCACGCTGCGTTACGCATTCGCAAGCAATGTGGAAGGCTACGGCCAGTTCTCGTACTCGAACAAGGAGCAGCGGACCATCATTCAACCGGTGCCGCTTTCCGACCAGTTCGCCCTGCCGCTCAATCACCCGTTGTTCAACGTCGCGCCGTACAACGGCTTCTCGACATTCCTGCTGCAACCGTCGAGCCCCTTTTATCCGACCGCGTACGTCCAGGCTCAGACGGGTGGCACCACGCCGGATCTGCTGATCCGCTACCGGTCCGTGCTCACCGGCAACCGGGACCTCTCGGACATCTCGGACCAGACGCGCGTCGTGCTGGGGCTCAAGGCCCCGCTCTTCGGCGGATGGGAATCCGATTCGGCGTTCCTGCACGTCGACACCAAGCTGACCGAACGCGTCAACGGCGGCTTCCCGGCGCTCTCGCAGATCCTGCCGCTGCTGAATAGCGGACTGGTCAATCCGTTCGGACCGAATTCCCCCACGATCCAGGCGCAAGCCGACGCAACCAATTTCCGGGGCGATGCCTGGAAGACCAAGACGTCGATCGACAGCGTGGCCACCACGGTCCGCCATGACCTGGCCCAGATGCCGGGCGGGCCGCTGGCGCTCGCGGTGGGAACGGACGGGCGCCGGGAGGGATTCACTGTCGATCCCTCGGCCGCGATTCAATCCGGGGACATCTCCGGCTATGGCGGCAATTTTCTGCCGATCGACAAGTCGCGCATGGTGGGCGCGGGCTACGCCGAGCTGGCCGCTCCGGTCATCCGCAGCGTGGAGCTGACGGGGGCGGTGCGCTATGACCACTACGAAAACGTCGGCAGCAAAACCTCGCCGAAGCTTGGCGCGCGGTGGCAGCCGGCGAAGGAGGTGGTGCTGCGCGGCTCGGTGGGCAAGGGTTTCCGCGCTCCCAGTCTCACGGATCTGTATCAGCCGCAGGTCATCGGCGTCACCTCGCCGGGCCTGAACGACCCGGCGCGTTGCGCGACGACCGGCAGCTCGAAGGACTGTCTCACGCAGTTTCCGATCACGGTCGGGGGAAATACCGCTCTCCAGCCGGAAACTTCCACCAACCGCACGCTCGGCATCGTGTTCGAGCCGACAAACAATACTTCGTTCGCGGTCGACTGGTGGGCGATCGATTTGAAGGAAACCATCATTTCGGGCATCGCGCCGGCGGTGATTCTCGCGGATCAGGCCAAATACGGCGGATTCATCACGCGCGCCGCGCCCGACCCGACGTGCCCCGGCTGTCCCGGACAGATCATAAACATCGACCAGACCAACACCAACCTAGGCGAAACCCGGGTCCACGGGGTGGACCTTGATTTCCGCCACCGCATGCCGACGACTGATGCCGGGGTATACACGGTCGGCCTGAACGGCACATACTTTCTCAGGTACGAGATCCAAAATCCGGACGGCTCGTTCAGCAGCATCAATGGGCAGGTGTCCCCGATCACGCAAGGGGTCGGCGGCGTGATCCCGAGGTGGCGTCACTACCTGTACCTGGACTGGAAGATGGCGCCGTGGAATCTCTCGCTCGCGCAGCAGTACCAGAGCCGCTACCAGGACATTCCGGGGACGATCGAGGATCCAACCGATCCCGCTTTCCACTCGCGCAACGTCCTGGCGTACAGCGTCTTCCATTTCTACAGCTCGTACACCGGGTTGATCGACAAGAACCTGAAGGTCACGTTCGGTATCAGGAACCTGCTGGACACGAAACCGCCCTACACGAACGCAGGCGGCCAGAACTTCTTCCAGGCGGGCTACGATCCGGGATACGTCGACCCGCGAGGCAGGACGTACCTTCTCAGCGCAACCTACAAATTCATGTAGGCGTTCATGCGGGGCGCCGTGCGAGCGGTGCGGACACATTCGTTCGCAAGCAAGAGAAGGATCCGCCCCAGGATAATGTAAGATAGTTCTGTTGTAGCGAGGGGGCTGTACAGCAGCCCCTTCGTCATTTGTTGCCTCCCCGATCGGGGGATTGCATCGAACAGGCGGCGTTTGTCGCGCGGACCGATTCAATGAGCTACGCGGTACAGAAGGATTCCAGCAGGCGGCTGGCCGGGCTGGCCATTGTGGTCGCGCTCCACGCGGCGCTGATTTACGCCCTGGTTCACGGCCTCGCGCGACAGATCGTGGAGGTGATTCGCCAGCCGCTCGAGACGAAGATCATCGAGGAGGTGAAGGCGCCGCCGCCCGACAAGCCGCCCCCGCCCCCTCCGCCCAAACTCGCCATCCCGCCGCCGCCCTACATCCCCCCGCCGGAGATACTGGTGACGTCGCCGGTGTCGGCGCCGACGATCACCGCCGTCACGAGCGAGCCGGTTCGGACGCCGCCCGTGGTGAACGCAAAGTCATGCCAGGAACCTCCGTATCCTGCGGCGTCGGTGCGGGCGAACGAAACAGGGATCGTGTCGTTGAGCATCCTGGTCGGCCTCGACGGCAGGGTGCTCAACAGCAAAGTCGAGCGCTCATCCGGCTTCCGGCGCCTCGACGAAGCGGCAAGGGCTGGGCTGAGTCTGTGCAACTTC
>DASQAM010000598.1:0-1597 GCA_035635735.1 Gemmatimonadales bacterium
GCTGACCGTGGCGACGCTCGTCGCGATCCGCGATGCTAAGTTGACACTCCCGGCGGCGGGCGCGTGCCTCTCGCCGTGGGTCGACCTCGAAGGGATTGGCGGGTCGATGACGACAAAGGCGGACGTCGATCCCATCGTGCAAAAGGCCGGGCTCGAGCAGATGGCGGCGGCCTATCTAGTGTTCCGTCACCGAAGTAGAGTTAATATTAGCCATGGCATGCTTCGGGAGGGCACCCATGGCCAATCGCGTTCGACCCATCGTGGTGACGGCGGGCGATCAGGCGGAACTGGAGCGGCTGCAGCGGGCGTCGGCGGCGCGCGCTGGGCTGAGCCGCCGGGCCCGTGCGGTGCTGCTGATGAGCCACGGACTGACGGGGGTTGAGATCGCCGAGCGCATCGGCTACACGGTGGTCCAGGTCAGCCGGATTCGGCGGCGCTTCGCCGAAGGCGGGCTGGCGGCATTGCACGATCGCCCCAAACCGGGCCGGCCGCCGACGGTGAGTGCGCGGAAGCGAGCCCAGATCGTGGCGTTGACGCTCAAGCCGCCCGGCCCTGGGGTGACGCACTGGACGAGCCGCGACCTCGCCCGCCGGACCGGCGTGTCGCACACGACGGTGCACCGCGTCTGGCGGGCGCATGCGCTCAAGCCGCACCGGGTGAGCACCTTCAAGTTCACGACGGATCCCCAGGCCGAGGATAAGATCCACGACGTGGTGGGCCTGTATCTGGCTCCGCCGACGAATGCCGTCGTCCTGAGTCTCGACGAGAAGACGCAGATCCAGGCGCTCAGTCGCACGCAGCCGCTGCTGCCGTTGCGGCCCGGACTGCCGGCCCGCCAGACCCACGACTACCGGCGCAATGGGCTGACCAGCCTGTACGCCGCCCTCGAGGTGGCAACGGGAACCGTCCTGGGCGAGTGCCGGCCTCGCCACACCGGCGCCGACTTCCTGGCCTTCCTCCACCGGGTGCGGCGGACGTATCGGGGCCACGAGCTGCACGTCGTCCTCGACAACTCGTCCACCCACTCCACGCCCGCGGTCCAGGCCTGGCTGACCCGGCATCCCGAGGTGCACTTTCATTTCACACCCAAGGGCGCTTCGTGGCTGAACATGGTCGAGGCCTGGTTCAGCATCCTCACCCGCAAGTCGGTGCGCCGCGGCTCCTTCGAGACCGTCCGCGCCTTGATCCGCCACATCGAGCGCTACCTCGCCGCATGGAACGCGCATCCCACGCCGTTCGTCTGGACCAAGGAACCGGCTGACATCCTCAAGAAGGCCCTCCGGCGGAGTCGTTAACATGACTTCACGGACGGAACACTAGCGGCCCAGGGCGCTGTACTGCCACTAGGCGGCCCCGGAAGGCGGCGGACTCGCCGTCGAGCCGGCGCGCCGCCTCGTCCAGCCACGTCTGCTCCTGCGCGCGGCTCAGCACGTCGCCGTAGTCGCGCTCGATGCTTCGCGAGACGGGCGTGTTACGATGCGGCGATTCTCATCGCTGCTCCTGGAGGAGGCGCGCGCCGTGCCGACGCAAGACGAGACCCTGGTGACCCGCGACGGGCCGGTGGTCACGCTGACCTTCAATCGCCCCGAGGCGCGCA
>DASQAM010000599.1:0-3579 GCA_035635735.1 Gemmatimonadales bacterium
CTCATCGGGTGCGGCACGCGCGCGTACAACGCGCCCGAGCTGCTGGGGTCACCCCCCATGTCGGAGCTGGTGAACGCCATGCGCTCGGGTTACGACGTGATCTTGATCGACAGCCCGCCGCTCGGAGCCGGCGTGGATCCGTTGATCCTCGGCACGCTCACGGGCACGCTCGCGCTGGTGCTCCGTACGGGATACAGCCACCGCGACGTCGCGGCGGCCAAGCTCGAGGTGCTGCAACGGCTGCCTGTGCGCCTGTTGGGGGCGATCCTGAACGACGTGCCGGCGGGCGGGGCCTACCGCTACTACTCCTATTATCTGCCGGGCTATGAGGCGGCGGACGAGGACAGCGGGGGCCGGCGGGTGCCCGTCTAGCCTTCTTCGAAGCGCCGCAGCCACCCGCCGGAGTCTGCCCGGCCGGTCCGCACGGCGGCAGCGGCCCGCACCAAAAGATCGACGGGCTCGATCGGCGCATAGCCGACGTTGGCCACGGCCTCGTAGCCGCAGCGGACGCGAACCGGAGTGGCAGACGGGGCGCCTGCGGCCGAGGCCACGGTCGTGGCGGACAACGAGCTGGCGAGGCGCTCTGCGAGTCGGCGCGCGCCCCCCGCGTCGGTGCCGGGGGCGAGGACGGCGAACTCGGTCGCGCTGAGGCGCCCGATCACGTCCGACAGCCGGGCTGCCGATTTGATTGCCTGTACGTACCGTGCCAGGCTCCCGCTCTGCTGTTGGGTGCCGCCAGGCTCGGGTGGCTCGATGTCGAGGGCGAGCACCACGCAGGCGAGCGGGCCGTGTTCCCGGAACGCCTGCGACCCCAACTCGCGCGCACGGCGTGCCAGCCCCTGCCGGTTGTAGAGTCCGGTCATGGCATCGAGCAGCCCCTCCGTCCGGGCGCGGTCCGCGTCGAGCTTGGCGTGGACGTATGCACCGATCTTGAGGAGGATCTCATCCGCGTCGTGCGGCGGCGTGATGCACTCCCACGCGCCGGCGCGCAGCGCGGCCAGCCGCTGCGCGCGCGTGGCCGCGTCGCGGATGGTCAAGAGGATCGGTGTGCTGCTTGAAACGCGCGGATCGGCGCGCAGCACCCGACACAGCTCGACGCCGGCCATGTCGGGCAGCTCCGCATCCACGAGAATCACGTCCGGCTCGGTGGTCCGCGCGCGCTCGAGCGCATGCTGTCCTGATCGCTCCTGGAGGACGGCGTACCCACCGCCCTCGAGCAGTCCCCTGAGCCAGCGCGTCGCTTCCTGACCGTCGCCGGCGAGGAGCACGAGCGGCAATCCACCTTGTGGCATTCGCTCCGTCATGCGCCCGTCCCCACCCAGCAGGTATGTGAATGATTCCTCGGCAGGACCAGAGCAACTGCAAACCCGGGGCCGCCGGATGGCGGCGTTTGGCAGCCAGGCCTCGCCTTGGAACGCGCCCGTGGTGCGCCGCTCGACCGCGTCGGGCTGCCGCGCGGGCGCAACGCAGCGTGTCGCCGCATGCAAGCGCTCGGCCTTCCGGTGACGACCGCTAACCCCTTGTCGTGCCGGTCATAAACGCGGCGCGCGCGAGTTTTGGCGTCGCCCGGGCCTCAAACTTGAAGTGCAGAGGCGTGACCTGAGACCGCCGAGTATGCGCTGCAAGGATTGTCAGAAACGCAGCAACGAGAGGGGCGAGCGCCCGCGACCAACCCGCGCAAGCCGGGTGGCGAAGTGCCAGCGGTGCGGTGCGCTCATCCTCCTGCAGCCGGATCCGATGCTCGGCGCAGGCGACGGTACGATGGCCCAGTTGACGCGGTTCGGTCTGGCGATCACCGGCGACCCGTTGCTCGAACTCAAGCGTGAGGGCACCTGAGCGATGTGCGGAATCGTGGGATACGTCGGCTCCCGAGACGCGGTGCCGGTGCTGATTGAGGGGCTGGCTCGACTGGAATACCGGGGCTACGACTCGGCAGGGGTTGCGGTGCTGAATGGCGGCGGCGTGGAGACCCGCAAGCTCGCCGGACGCATCGCCGGCCTACGCGAGCTCCTGGCTCAGACGCCGGTGCACGGGCAGTGCGGCATCGGCCATACGCGCTGGGCGACCCACGGCGCGCCCACCGTGCGCAACGCCCACCCCCACACCGACTGCACCGGGACGCTCGCGCTGGTGCACAACGGCATCATCGAGAACGCCGACGTGCTCCGCAAGCGGTTGGAGCAGGACGGCCATCGCTTCATCACCGAGACCGACACCGAGACGCTGGTGCATCTGATCGAGGAGTCGCCCGGCGCGACACTCGAAGAGCGCGTCATCGCGGCCCTGGACCACGTCGAGGGGACCTACGGCATCGCCGTGGTGGCCGAGCCGGATCCCGGGAAGATCGTGGTCGCCCGGCGCGGCTCTCCGGTGCTGCTCGGGGTCGGAGACGGAGAATTCCTGGTGGCCTCGGACGCGAGCGCGGTGCTGGGGCATACGCGGTCCGTCGTCTACCTGAACGACGGCGACGTGGCCGTGATGACGGCGCAGGGCTACCGGGTGCTCGACCGGGACGCCCGCGAGCAAGAGCGGGCCGTGGACGATATCGAGTGGGATCTCGACGCCATCGCACTCGGTGGCTACCCCCACTTCATGCTGAAGGAGATCTGCGAGCAGGCCGAGACCGTGCGGAGCACGCTCCGGGGACGTCTGCTGGCGTCCGAGGGAACGGCGCGCCTCAACGGACTCAACCTCACTGCGGAGCAGTGCAGCCAGATCCGGCAAATCGCGATCGTGGCGTGCGGTACGTCGTGGCACGCCGGCCTCGTGGGCCGTCACATCCTCGAAGATCTCGCCGGCATCCCGGTGTCGGTGGAGTACGCGTCCGAGTACCGCTACCGCCGTCAGGTCCGGCTCCCCGGGACGGTGACCATCGCCATCTCGCAGTCCGGCGAGACGGCGGACACGCTGGAGGCGCTGCGGGCCGCGAAGGCTGCGGGCTCCAGGGCGCTCGGACTCGTCAACGTGGTCGGGTCGACGATCGCTCGCGAGGCAGACGGCGGGATCTACCTGCACGCGGGCCCGGAGATCGGCGTCGCGTCGACCAAGGCGTTCACGTCGCAGGTGGTGGCGTTGTTGCTGCTTGGGCTCTACCTCGGGCGCCAGCGCGGGCTGCCGGCGGAGCAAGGGCGTCGGCTGGTCGCGCAGCTGGTCCAGCTGCCGGAGCTGGTGGAACGCGCGCTCGCGGTCGAGCCGCAGGTGCGGACGCTCGCCCAGCGCTACGCGGACGCCCCAAACGCGCTCTACCTGGGCCGCGGCGCGAATTTCCCGGTGGCCCTCGAGGGTGCGCTCAAGCTGAAGGAAATCTCCTACATCCATGCCGAGGGCTACCCGGCCGCCGAAATGAAGCACGGGCCCATCGCTCTGATCGACGAGAATATGCCCGTTGTCTGCCTGGCGCCCAAGGATTCCGTTTATCCGAAGGTGGTTTCGAACATACAGGAAGTGAAAGCCCGGGGGGGCCGCATCATCGCGATCACGAGCGAGGGCAACGGCGATCTGAGTAGCCTCGCGGATCACCAGATCGCCGTGCCGGCGAGTCCACCCCTGCTCGCGCCGGTGCTGACGGTGATTCCGCTC
>DASQAM010000600.1:0-6827 GCA_035635735.1 Gemmatimonadales bacterium
GCGCCGCCCTACGACCTGATCGTGTGCCGCAACGTCGTGATCTACTTCGACCGGCCGATGCAGGAGCGCCTCTTCTCGCTCTTCGTCGAGGCGCTCGCGCCCGGTGGCGTACTGCTGCTCGGCAAGGTCGAGACGCTGTTCGGCCCGGCGCGCGAGCGTCTCGTGCTGGAAGAGCCGCGCGAGCGGATCTACCGCAGAGCGGGCGCGTGACGAGGAAGGCGAAGGAGGCGCCGGCGCCGAAGGAGCGGATCGTCAAGGTGGCCGACTGGGCGGCCGAGCGCGGCGATGCGGTCATCGTGACCCTCGGCCTCGGGTCGTGCGTGGCGATCATGCTGCACGACCCGAATGCCGGCGCGGGCGCGATGGCGCATATCCTGCTTCCGTCGAAGAGCCTCGCCCGCGACGTCACCAACCTCGCCAAGTTTCCCGAGACCGCCGTGCCGCTCCTGGTGGAGCAGCTCACCGCACTCGGCGCCGAGCCGCGTCGCCTCGTCGCCAAGCTGGCAGGCGGGGCGAGTATGTTCGCCCAGCTCATGACGCCGGGCTCCGTGCAGATGGGCGAGCGCAACGTCGCGGCCGCCCGCGACGTACTGCGCCGCACCGGCATCCCCGTCATGCGCGAGGCCGTGGGTGGCGGCGCGGGACGCTCGGTGCGGTTCTACGTGGCGGACGGCCGGGTGGAAATCCGGTCGGTGGGCGCCGATGCCATCGTTCTCTGACCGCCGGCCCAGCGTCCTCGTCGTGGACGACAGTGCGCTGATGCGGCGTGTGCTCTCGGATGTGCTGGGCGGGGCGGAGGGCATCGCGGGGGCCGGCGAGTTCCGCGTGGTGGCGACGGCGCGCGACGGATTCGACGCCGTGCGCAAGGTCCATCAGTTCGACCCCGACGTGGTCACGATGGACCTGGAGATGCCCGAGCTCGATGGCTTGGGAGCGATCGGCTACATCATGTCGGAGACTCCGCGGCCGGTCGTGGTCGTGAGCGCGCACGCCGGCCCGGGCACGGGCGCGGCGATCCGCGCCCTCGAGCTGGGCGCGATGGAAATCGTCGCCAAGCCCGACGAGGCGAACCGCGCGGCCCTGCTGCGCATGGGCCCGGACCTGCGCGCCGCGGTGCGGCGCGCGCTCGCGGCCGACGTGTCCCACGTGTCCGTCATGGCCCGACCACCTGCGCCCCCCCCGCGGCGCGTCCCCGAAGCGGGGCTGCGGGCGCGCGCGCGGCTCGCGGTGGCGGTCGCCGCGTCCACGGGCGGACCCCGCGCGCTCGCTGAAGTGATCCCGCGCCTCCCCACGGGACGCGGCGCGGCCCTGCTCGTGGTACAGCACATGCCGCCCAAGTTCACCCGCTCGCTCGCCGAGCGGCTCGATTCGCTTTCCGCGCTGCACGTGGTCGAAGCCGACGACGGTGCGCCCGTGGTCGCCGACACGGCGTACGTGGCGCCGGGCGATTATCATATGCGGGTGTTGCGCACGCCCGACGGCCCCGCCATCGCGCTCGACCAGGACCCGCCCATGTGGGGCGTCCGCCCCGCGGCCGACCCGCTGTTCCGTTCGGTGGCCGAGGTGTTCGGCGCGCAGAGTCTCGGCGTCGTCCTCACCGGGATGGGACGCGACGGCGCGGACGGCGTGCGCGCCATCCGCGCCGCCGGCGGCGGCGGGATCGCCCAGGATCGGGGCTCGGCGGTGATCGCCGGGATGCCGACCGCCGCGGTGCAGATCGGCGGCGTAGACGCGATCTTCCCCCTCGCGGAGATCGCCGAGCGGATCGACCACGAGCTCGTGGTGCGGGGGGCGGGCCTGGCGGGACGGCGCACGGATGGGCGCGAGTAAACTCGCGGCTCGGCGTCTGCCCGTGAACGGGCGCACCGCCGCTTCAGCGGCAGGGCCGAGCCGCGGCTTCAGCCGCGCACCATGAGTCGCGGTTACCTGTTGGTCCGCGTCGACGGCAAGGCCTACGGGCTGCCGCTCGCCCGCGTGCTCGAGGTCGGCGACCTGGCCGAGGTGCTCGAGGTGCCCCGCGCCCTGCCCGCGATGCGCGGGCTGACGCCGCTGCGCGGGCGGCTCGTGCCGGTCGTGCACCTGGGCGCCCTGTTGGGCGAGCGGACGCCGCCTCCGGAGCGTGGGCGCGCCACAGTGCTGGTCACGCTCGGGGCGGGCGAAGGCACCCGGTACGTGGCCTTCGAAGTGGACGACGCGGACGACGTGGTGCGCGAGGCCGCGCTGCCGGTGCCGCGGGGGGAGTCGCTGCCGTGGGCGTCGGGCGTGGCGCGCCGCCGCGGCGCCCTCGTGCCGATCCTGGACCTGGACGCGCTGGGAGATCAAATCGGATGACCACCGGCGACGACGTCCAACTCGTCACCTTCAAGGTGGCCGGCCAAGACCTGGCCTTCAACATCTTCCAGGTCGAACGGATCCTCCGCTACGAGGCCCCCGCGCCGCTGCCCAAGGCGCCCGATTTCCTCGAAGGCGTCTTGCGCTACCAGGGCGTCGCCGTGCCGCTGGTGGATCTCCGCAAGCGGCTCAGCGCGGCCGCGCCGCTGCGCGAGGACACGCGCACGGTGATCCTCGAGTGGGAGGGCGGCAAGCTCGGCGTCATCGTGGACGCGGTCACCGAGGTGCTGCAGGTCGCGGCCCCCGAGATCACGTCGCCCCCGGCGATCGTCAAGGGCCTCGCCGCGGAGTACATCACCGGCCTGGTCGTGAAGGACGGGCGGACGATCATCGTGCTCAACACCGCGCGCCTGCTCACATCGCAGGAGAAGCTCGCGCTCGAGACGGCAGTCCGGGAACCGGCGAAGGCGTGATGGTCGCGAGTCCCCTCCCGGCCCTGCGATCCGAGTACGAGGAGATCGCCCGTCGCCTCGAGACGGTGACGGGCGGCGCCGAGCGCGAGGCTGTGAAGCGCGAAATCATCGCCTATTTCAAGCAGGTCGATTCGCTCATCGGCGAGTTGTCGGCGCTCAAGGAAGAGGTCCGCAAGCTGGTGGACCGCTTCAAACAGGTCGCCGCCTCGACGGCGGAGGCGTCGGCGCCGGAGTTCACGGGCACGCGCCCCGCGGTCCACGCGGACCACATCGGCGCGTCGACCTTCATCGAAAAGGGGTGGAGCCTCATCTCGCTCGGGGACTATGCGGGTGCGATCCAGGCCCTGCACAAGGCGCTGCAGCTCGCCCCCGGAGAGACGCAGGCCGAATCGCTCCTCGGGTGGGCGCAGATGCTGCACGAGGACTACGACGATGCGCTCGGCACGTTTCAGAAGGTCCTGATGAAGGAGCCCGCGAACTCGCTCGCCCGCATCAACGTCGGATACATCTGTCTGAAGAAACGCATTTTCGGCGAGGCGATCGAGCATCTGTCGAAGGCGATCCGGCTCGACAATGACAAGAAGGCGACCCTCTACGCCCACTTCTATCTCGGCCTCGTCTACCTGCAGCGCGAGATGTACGAGGACGCCCAGACCTTCTTCCAGAAAACGCTCAAGCTCGGCCCGAACCTGATCGAGGCGTACTACGAGCTGGGGCGTGCCTACTGGTACGCCGGCGCCCAGGACCAGGCCAAGCACGCGTGGGAGGAGGGCTTCAAGGCGAACAAGTTCAATCCCTGGGGCAAGAAGTGTCAGGACACGCTGGCCCTCGCGCTCCAGGGACAGGAGCCGCCGCGCACCTAGGTCTGGTCTGGCTGCTGCTGCAGAGCGGACCGCCCGTGGGCGTCACGGTGGGTCGTGTGACGGCGGTGGCCTGGCCGTCACAACAGGGCCTCGCCGTCGAGCTCGCCCAGGCCGCGGACGCAGCGGCGCCGTTCCCCGGCGTCGGGCCATTACCCGATCGCCCCATCCGCGTCATTCTCGCTCCCACGCGCGCCACGTTCGACTCGCTCACCCGAGGGCGGTTACCCGGATGGAGCGAGGGCGCCGCGTTTCCCGACGCGGGCACGATCGTGCTCCTGTCCGACGATCCGTCCGCCCGCCTGTCCGTCGCCCTGCGCCATGAGCTCGCTCATCTGGCGCTGCGCGCGCGGGTGCGGCGGCGGCTGCCGCTCTGGTTCGAGGAGGGGTACGCGGCCGTGGCGGCGGGGGAGTGGGACCGCCTCGACGCGCTGAGGCTGAACTGGCAGGTGGCTCGAGGGATGCAGCTCGATCTGGACGAGCTCGACCGGGCGCTCCGCGGCGACCGGCCGGACGCGACGACCGCCTATGCGCTGGCCACCACCGCGGTCCTCCTGCTCGAGCGGTGGGGGGGTGGGCGCGGGCTGGAGCCCCTCATCGATCACCTGGCGCGCGACGCGACGCTCGACGCGGCCCTGCGCGAGACCTACCACCTGACCGAGGGCGACTTCGAGGTCCGCTGGCAGCGCGACGTAGCGTCGCGCTACGGCTGGCTCGGGTGGGCGGGCGCCGTCGGGTTGTTCTGGGCGGCGCTGGGGCTGATGCTCATCTGGCTGGTTCGGCTGCGGCGCCGGCGCGACCGGGCTCGGAAGGCGTTACTCGACGAGGGGTGGACATTGCCTGAGAACGACGAGCCAATTGCTTGACGACATTGGCATGGCGGCGTAAACTCCTGCCCTTATGTCCGACCAGGGTCTGGCACGCTCGCGACTGCAGTTCGGCCCGAGAAACTGGCTGTTCCTGGCCGCAGCCGTAGCGGCGCTCGCGACTGGGTATTGGCTGCTGCACCAAGGCTCGACGACGGCCGCACCGATTCTACTTGTACTAGGGTACTGCGTTTTCTTTCCGGTAGGCCTCGCCCTGTAGGACCCGCCGTACGACGGGCGAATAGCTCAGCGGTTCAGAGCGCCTGCCTTACACGCAGGAAGTCGGGGGTTCGAATCCCTCTTCGCCCATTGGGGTATCAGACCGCAACGTGAGGACTGCGCGCGTGAGACTGCTGCGATGGGTCGTCGGGTTGGGCTGCGTCGCCACCGCCGCTCCGGCCCAGGTTTCCTACCAGGCACAGCAACCCACCGAGAAGCTGCTCGTCCTGCCGCTCACGCCGAAATCGCCGGCCGATTCCGTGTTCAGCATCGCGGTGACGGACGTGGCGCGTGAGAAGCTCGCAGGGATGGCGCGCTATAAGGTCCAGGTCATCCCCAAGCCGAAGCTGTGCGAGGCGCTCAAGGCGTCGGACTACCCCTGCGACGTGCTGCTCGACGAGACCCAGGCGAACCAGCTGGGCCGATTCCTCTCGGTGAATGCGTACACGATCGGGACGCTCGAGCGCAGCGGCGGCACCATCACGGCGACGATCCGCGTGCGGGACATCGGCAGCTCGGGCATGGCGGCGCTCTTCACGTTGTCCTCCAGCAATCCCGGCACCGCAGCGTCCGTCGGGGAGGCGATCGCCCAGCGTCTCAACACCGTCGTCCGTGCGGGCGAGCAGGCGCGCGAATGCGAAGAGCAGCGCAAGAAGAGTCAGTTCTCGAAGGCACTCGACGCCGCCCGCAAGGCGATGGCGATCGAGCCGAACCTCCCGGCCGCGCACATCTGCATCGCCACCGTGTACGAAGCGCAGCATATGCCGCTGGACAGCTTGCTCGCCGCGTATCAGCGCGCCGCGAAGGGCGACTCCCTCAATGCGACCGCGTGGGAGAACATCGCGCACGTCTACCAGCAGAAGGGCGATACGCTCAAGGCGATCGACGCCCTGACCCACGAGCTGGCGGGCGAGCCGCACAACATCCAGCTGCGGCTCGGGATCGCGGAGCTGTTGCGGCAGCAGAAGCAATCCGAGCGCGCCAAGGCGGTCCTCGACGACGGGCTCGCCAAGAACCCGAACGAGCAGCGGTTCCTGGAGTTCCGGCAACGCATCTGCATCGAAGGTGAGCTGTGGCGCTGCGTGCTGGATGGCTTCGTGGATGTGACACGGAACGACACGTCCAAGCTCGCCGATACGACCGTCCTCAAGGCCGCGCTCGGCGCCGCCCAGCAGATCTCCGACACGCAGCAGCTGCTCTTTTTCAGTCGTGCCGCCGTACGACATTTCCCGAAGTCGGCCGCCTTCTGGAAGGCGTTGGGATCGGCCTACGACTTGAAGGGCAAGAAGGACTCGTCGGTCTGGGCGTACAAGCAGTCTCTCCAGATCGACCGGGGCGACGTCAAGGCGTCACTCCTGGTCGCCCGGGGCATCGTGGAGGGGTCGACCTGGGACACGGCCCAGGCCAACAAACTCAAGAGCGACACGGCGGCGCTGCACGCGTTGCGCAACGCGTTTGCCGATCGCATCGACAGCGCGAAGGCGTATCTCGCCCCCGCATTGAGCTCCCCCGACTCGACCGATCGTTTGAGCGCGTCCGTGTTCATGCTGACCGCCGGATCGAAGCTCGCGCAGGCGGGTGCGTACGATCGCGCCTACCCGTGGCTCGACCAGTTGTTGCAGCTCGTCGTGCTGCGCACGCCGGCGGACACGGTCGGGCCGCGACAACAGATTCGCCTGCAGGCGAGCTTCTGGTACGGGGTCTCGTCGGTCGCGTCGCTCACGGGACCGTATACCGCGATGGTCAAGTCGAAGAGCTGCACCGAAGCGAACGCGTTCAACGATCGCCTCGTCCGGACGAAAGAGGCCCTGATCTTCGGCGCCCGGGTGCATCCGCCCACGGCGAACCAGATGCTCCAGAACGTCGCGAAATTCGAAGCCGTGATGCCGCAGGTGAAGAAGCAATTCAAGTGCCATAATTTCTGAGGCATTGAATTGACTTCTGCACCGGCCTATATTGCCACCCTCCGTCGCAGGGGGCTGTAGCTCAGCTGGTTAGAGTGCCGGTCTGTCACACCGGAGGTCGCGGGTTCGAGCCCCGTCAGCCCCGCCTGAACCCGCCTCGCGGGACGACGCACC
>DASQAM010000601.1:0-4965 GCA_035635735.1 Gemmatimonadales bacterium
CTCGCGCATCGGGCTGGGCACGCCCTCGAAGTAGCGCACCGGCCGGATGCAGGCGTACAGGTCGAGCAGCTGGCGCAGGGTGACGTTGAGGGATCGGATCCCGCCTCCGACGGGAGTGGTCAGCGGGCCCTTGATCGCCACGCGGTGGGTCCGGATGGCGTCCAGAGTGGCATCGGGAAGCCAGGTCCCGACCTGCTTGAAGGCTTTCTCGCCGGCCAGCACCTCGAGCCAATCGATCTGGCGCTTACCGCCGGACACTTTCCGGACGGTGGCGTCGAACACGCGCCGGGCGGCACGCCAGATGTCGGGCCCGGTGCCGTCGCCTTCGATGAACGGGATGATGGGGTGGGTCGGGACCACCCAACGACCGTCGCGGTATTCAATGCGCTCGCCCATGGCCAGGCAGTCTACACGGCCCGGGCGGGGTTGCGCCAGGCGAAACGTCGGCCGTACACTTGAGGCGATGCGTCGCACACCACGGCTGATCCTATTCACGCTGGCGGCGGCCTGCTGGCTCGCCGCGGGGCCGGGCGGTACGACGCTGCAAGCCGTGTTGGCGTGCCGCCATCACGCTCTGCACCAATCGCACCCCGGCCACCGGGCGCCAACGGATGGGCCGTGCTTCTGCGGCCAGATGACCGGCAGCGCGGACCTCGCCCTGTCGGTGGCCGTGCCGGCGCCGTTGCCAGCGTCGCCCACGATCGCGATGCCGGAACAGGTCCTGATGTATCCGTCCGTCTTCCCGCTTCCGCCTTCCCCGTCGTTCAGCCCCACGCCTCCCCCTCCGAACGGCCTCGGCTGATTTAACGCCCTAGCCACCCACAATTCGGAGGATCTATGCGCAGTGCGCTTTGGAGCGCCCTGCTCTGCGGCGTTGGGATGAGCGCCGCCGCGCAGGAGCGGACCGTGACATTCGAAGAGCCGTCGCCCGTCGCCATCACGGGCTTCGCGGTCGGACGGGCCGACTACGATCGCGTCAGCCGCAGCAACACGTTCACGGCCGGGAAGATCGGTGTGAGCTTCTTCAAGCCACTGGGTGACGCCTATCTGTTCGCGCAGCTCACGACGGCGGTCGAAGACGGCGCGACGTCCACCGATATCGACAACCTGCTCGTCAGCTGGACACCGCACACCGCCAACAAGTGGTCCCTGGCGATGGGCCGGTTCGACGCACCCATCGGCTTCGAGCGCGATGACGAGCCCCTCAATCTGATCCCCACCAATTCGTTCAACTTCATCTATGCCCGGCCCGGCAAGCTCACGGGCGTGCAGGTCCACTATACCGCGTCGTCGCGGGTCGACGTGTGGGGGGTGGTCGCCAACGGCTGGGACGTGACGGTGGACAACAATCGCGGCAAGACTGGGCTGGCCCGAATCCAGTGGATTCCGATCCCCTGGGTCACGCTCGCCGTCACCGGTGTGTACGGACCCGAGCGGGACTCGACGGACGCGAATCAGCGGTCCCTGTTCTCGAGCGACCTCACTATTGACCGGGGACGCCTGATCGTGGGCGCCGAAGCCAACTTCGGGCGGGAGCAGCAGAGCGCCGGCAATCCCTCGTGGCGTGGAGCTGCGGTCACGGCCTTCCTGAAGATGAGCCGCCAAGTCGGGTTGACCGCGCGGTACGATCAAATGGAAGACACCGACGGCCTGCTCACGGGGACGCCGCAGATCTTGCGCTCGGTCACCGTCGGTCCGATGTGGTACTTCTCGAACGCCCGCGAGGGGATCTTCAGCAACATCGAGCACACGCGGTTCCACCTTCCGCAGATCGCGTTGCGCGCCGCCGTCCGTGCGGACTGGTCGTCCGCGCCGTTCTTCACCGATGCCTCGGGCGCACAGCAGAGCTCGAACACCAAGGGCGTGCTCGAGCTGGTCTACGTGTTCTAGGGGAGGGAGAGGCCATCCATGCTGTATGACTTGCGACGTGCGGATGTCCGCGTCAAATGGCTCGTGACGGGCCTACTCGCCACGTTGGGGCTGTCCTATGTGTTCGGGGCAGTCATGGTCGCGCTGTACGCGGGGTTCACGCCCAAGAGCGTGGCGGCGACCTACGCGGGTCCGGAGATGTCGATGGTGATGCCGCCGGAAACGACCATGGTCGTGCAGCGTCCCATGGCGATGGCTGACTTCGCCAAACCCGAGGTCCACACGGTCGACACCAACTTGCTCATCCAGGACACCCACGTGCACGTCCCGATGTACGGGCTCATCGCCGCAGCCTTGGGCGTCGTGGTCGCCGGGCTCTCGTTGCCGCGACGCCGGGCGCTCGGCCTGATCGCGCTGCTGTTTGCCGCGCCCTGGCTCGACTTCGCCGGGATGTGGCTCACCAAGCTCGCCTCGCCGCGTTTTGCGATCGTGACCCTCGCCGGTGGCTGGGCGATGGGCGTCGCCTATCTCATCGTCGCGGCGCTGGCCATCCACCAGATGTGGTTGTCACACGAAAGGGGCTGACCCCATGAACTTTCTTATTCGCGCGGCGACGATCGCCGCGCTGCTCCATATCACTCCCGTCGTCGTGCTGGTCAAGCGTCCCGACGCCGTGCAGGCGCTCTTGCCGGGGGCCGATGCCTACGTGGCCCGCGAGGTCCACTTGAGCGGCACAGACGCCCACCGACTGCACGAGGCCGTAGACTGGAGTCCCGATGACGGCGTGCTCGTGTTCTACGGGGGCACGGCGGGATCCACGTCGGTCGGGGCGCTCGAGTTCGTGCGTGTGGACACGCCCCACGGGCCGATCGAAGTGGCGGTCGGGTTCACGCCGCAGGGCGCCGTACGCGGGGTCATCGTCACGAAGGCGACCGTCGAGATGAAGCCCTGGGTGCTCGAGGCCGTGGCCGCCGGGCTCACCGACCACTACCGGGGGCTCACGCCGGGGAGGGCGCCGGGGGGGGCGGCCGGAATCGCGAGCCGTGTGGGGAATCTCGCTGTCTACATGGCAGGCGAAGTGGACAAAGGCGTCGCCCGGGCTCTTGCGGCGTACGGAGCCTTCTACAATCATGTGAGGGCCTGAGAGGCGGTCAGTCCGCGGCCTTTTCCGCAACAGCGGGGGGTAGGAGCACGTCTTTATGGGCATGAGGTTCTCGTACGTGACTGTCGCGGTGGCGGCGCTCCTGACGGCCGCCTGCCCGTACGACCGTCTGCTCACGAGCAATGGCGGACTCGCGATCGGGGGCGGCGGGGGCGGCGGCACCGGTCCCGACGCCCTCGCCTTCACGGTCCAGCCCAGCAGCGCCACTGCGGGCAACATCATCACGCCGGCCATTCAAGTGCTGGTGCGGGACAGTCTCGGCATCCCGGACTCGGCCTTCGCAGGCACCATCACCATGAGCATCAGCGTAAATCCGGTCGGCGGCCGGTTGTCCGGCACTTTGAGCGTCACGCCCGTCAACGGCATCGCGCTATTCGGCGATCTAGTGATCAGCGCCTCGGCCGCGGGATATGTCCTCCAGGCCGCCGCACCGGGCGCCAAGTCGGCGTCCAGTAACGCGTTCACCATTTTCACCCAGTAAACCACGCGGCTCGCGTCGCGGTCGGCTACCCCGCGGCGCGGCTCGATTCGTTCCAGGCGATCTCGAAGGACCCGTTACAGCGGCGGCAACGCATGCTGGCGGGGTGGCCTTCGAGTTGCGCGCGGTCGCGACAGTTGGGGCAGACGGCGTAGCTCGCTCCCCAGGTCGCGGGGAAGCGGGCGGTGTGCTTAGGGCTCGGGACGACGGACCAGCGCAGCGCCGGCTCAGATGACAGCTGCAGCTGTCCGCGCGGCACCGAGAGCGGCTTTCCTCGGACGTCGAGCACGACCTCGGTGGACGTCAGCTTCAGGATGCGGTACCAGGCGCCCTTGCGAAGGGCGCACTTCACGTCCGCTTTCAGACGAGCCCATTGGAACGCTGCCGGCATGGGGCCACGACCTCGCTCGCGGGGACGCCCTTACGCTGGCGCCTCGTGCGCGAGCCGTCAATCCACGCGCTCGACCGCCTCGCTCTTGAGACCCGGCCACGCCTGGCACGCGCGGACCCAGGCCCGCTTGCTGGGCGCATCCAGGCTGCCGGCGTTCTCGTGCTTCAGCCACTCGATCAACCTGGCCGGCGAGTCGTGCGCGGCGACGCGGTGCTCTTCTCTCAGCCCCTCGCCGTCCCGCAACGACCAGCGACACAGGTGCGCCACGAGCCGCAACCGGATCGTGAGGTAGATGTCGATGTCCACGCCGCGCGTGAGCCCGGGGGAGCCGCTGCGCTCTTCGGCGTGGCTCAAGAGCCAGCCGCGGAACGCCAGGTCCCGATCACCCGTGCGGGGAATCCGGAAGTCCTGGGGCTCGCCCCGAAGGCTCTCACCGCCGTACGGGATCATGAACCGGCGTGTAGATCTCGAGGCGCACCAGGCGGCGCAGCTCGGCGAAGCCGGCCGTCGCTTCGCTCCAGGGTTTGTGGAGCACCACCTGCGAGGCTTCCTCGAGCTTTGCCTCGTACGTGTCGAGCGCCGCCCAATTGGGGAATTCCAGAATCACGAGATTGCTGTTCTCACCGGCGCCCGTGTACTGCGCGAGCTGCACGTGGGAGATCATCTGCTTGCGCCGCACCAGCTCGTCCAAGACCGGATCAGCGATGTCGGTGAGCGCCTTGTTGTAGGCCGCGGCCTTGCCGGGCAGCGCCTGATAGAAACCGACCCAATAGACATGCCCGGGCGCGGCCTGGCCGGCGAGCGAAGTCGCGAGGGTCATGATGGTGAGAAGAGATGCGAAGCCCGGGCGCATCGGGGCGTGTTCCTGTCGTCCTAGGAAGGACGAACATGGAGGCCGCTGCGCCCGACGGCAAGGAACGGTGTCTAGGTGTAATTGATAAGGAGGTTGTTCACTGAGGCACGAAGAGCGAAGCTGGGGGTGTGTGAAGTCCACCAACCGCACCTCGGAGGCCTCAGTGAACGTGCATAAGAATGCGAAGGTGACGCCCTTGGGGCGAGCCCTCT
>DASQAM010000602.1:0-2558 GCA_035635735.1 Gemmatimonadales bacterium
CGCAGGTCTGCCACGTGGTGCGAGAACGCGGCCCCGCCCGCCGCGACCGCCACGCGGTTGCCCCATTCGGACACTGCCCGGAACCCGACGCCGGAGTGCGGAAATAACCCGCGATCGTAGGTATCGACCTGGATCACGCCCGCCACCGTGTAGAACGTGCGGTTGATCGGCGGGGGGGCGACCGCCGACACGTCTTCCGCCCAACGCGCGTGCTCGGCCTTGACCCGGATCGACACGTCCACCGCGGTGCCCAGGCTCCGCGCGAGGGAGCCGGTGATGGCGCCCAGGTCCACGCGCGCCTGCGCGACGCGGTGGTCGCCCTGGTAGAGATCGAACGGGCTGCGGACGTAATCGGCTTCGGCACCCAGCGTGACGCTCCTGCCATCGCCGAGCAGCCGCGACACGCCGGCGCCGACCTGGATCTGCTGGCCCAGGCGGGCGTCGGCGCGACCGCTGAACCCGCCCGCGATCGGGCCCAACGTGCTCGACACCAGCACGGACGCCTTGTAGCGGCTGTCGTAGCGCAGTCCCACTCCGAAGCGCCCGCCCGAGCGCTCGCGCAGCAACACCGTGAGGTCGCCCCGGTCGAGGCGGTACCCCACGCCATCGAACAGACCGGTGGCGTACAACCGGCTCATGCGTTGGTCCAGCGTGCCGCGGGAGACCCAGCTGCCGGGGCGCACGCCGAGGGTGCGCGAGAGGAATCCTGCCGGTACGAGCCCGGCGGGGTCGAACCGCACCGCCGTCACGAACACCGACTCGGGCTCGATCACCGGCGCCCGCGGGGCCCGTGACCGCGACACACGCCGCTGCGCGAGCGCCGCCTCGATCCGGGGAAGCGCGGCGCGGGCCGCCGCTTCGCCCCGCGCGATCACCTCGCTCGCCCGCGTGAACGCGAAGGTGGAGAAGCCGCGGACGTCCGGGAGAATCAGCACGTCGCATTTGCTCCGCTGCTCCGCCTCGGAGTCCCACACGCGGAACGAGACCGACTGCACCAGGACGTCCACCAGCGAGACGATCGAGTCCCGTGGCTCGAGCGGGTCGGTCACGTCGCTGCAGATCAGTACGTCGGCGCCGAGGGCGCGCGCGTCCTGCGCCGGAAGGTTCCGCACTACACCACCGTCGATGACCGCCGTATCCCCGAGCTCGACGGGTGAGAAGACGCTCGGGAGCGCCATGCTGGCGCGGATCGCGTCGGGCAGGAAGCCGTGATCGAGTACCACCGCCCTGCTCGTCTCCAAGTCGGTCGCGACGGCGGCGAACGGAATGGGCAGCGCGCGGAAATCCCGGATCGCGTGCGCCGACCAGGTGAGGCGGGTCAGGAGCTGGGACACGCGCTGTCCCGCGACGACCCCCTTCGGGAGCTTGATCCCGCCCCGCTGGATCGGCAGCGTGAGCAGGTAGTGGTCCTCGGTGAACTTGCGATCGACCGCGAGATCGCGACGGTCCACCGGATCGGTGAGTAGCCGGTACCAATCCTCGGTCCGGACGATCGTATCGAGCTGAGAGGCCGTGTAACCCACCGCGTACAGACCGCCGACCACGCTACCCATGCTCGTGCCGGCAATCACGTCCACCGGAACCCCCGCCTGCTCGAGCACCTTCAGCACGCCGATGTGCGCGAGCCCGCGCGCCGCGCCGCCGGAGAGGGCGACACCCACCTTCTGGGCGCGCGCCCCACACAGCGGTAGCATGCACGCAACGAGCACCAGTGCTAATCGCTTCACGATCTGTCCGATTGAGGGGTTTTGAAGGGTTAAAGACTGTTGCGCCCGCGCGCCAGTCGGGAGGCAGGGCGAGGCGGAATGGAACGAAGCACGGGATATGCAGCGATTTTGTCGCGTTCACATGAGTTGGAGGGGGACGTCGCGCCATGATCCGCCGGCGAAGCTCTGATCGACGGCAGAATCTCGGTCGCCGTATAGTGCGCGACCGCCGGCGAGAGCAGGAGCCGCCGGAGGTCGAGCGTCGCACAAGCAAGCCGCGACGCTCTGGCGCCGTCCGGCGCTCCGGTGAGGAACGCCGCTCAGCCCTGCAGGACGCCTTCGCTAAATAGCGCGGTCCCGCGTTTCGCGGGCTTCGAACACGCACAGCCCCGAATCTTCCCACGCCACGGCAAACAGCCCGTTGCAGCGGGGGCACACCACGCGGGCCGCGTTCTGGCCGAGCGGCGCCCGCGCGCTACAGCTCGGGCAGACGCCGTAGGTCGGGCCCCAGCTCGCCGGCGGGTGTTGGGCGTTGGGGAGCCGAGTCACGACGGACCACATTTGGGGACGAAACGGCAGGATCTGGAGGAAGGTGCGCGGCACCGTCACCGGTCGCCGGTTCACCTCGAGGGTGCCTTCGAGCGCCGTCGCGCGGATCACGCGATACCACGCGCCGCGCCTCACCTGACGGCTCGTCCGGACTCGGGTCCGAGCCCACTGTTCTCCATTTGGCATGGTCGCCCTCCAGAGCAACGAGGGGTAGCAGGTCGAGTACTCGGGGGGCGCGAGCCCAGTTTGCCAGCCCCTGGAGTGAACGGCTGGGGCGTGGGTCACATTACGAGAGGTCAGGTG
>DASQAM010000603.1:0-3420 GCA_035635735.1 Gemmatimonadales bacterium
AGCACGCCGCGCGCCGGTGGAAGGGCGAGGAGCGCGTCGAGGCGCCCGCCGAGCGTCCAGAGAAGGCCCGGCAGGATAAGGAAGAAGATGGTCACGTAGACCGCGACGGTCACGGCGGCCCGAAGCGAGAAGCGTGTCGGCAAGCCGATGGCCTGCGATGCGTGCGTCATACGGACCTCTCCACCGCGCGTCGCGCGGAACCCAGTTCTTGCCATTCGGGTGTGAATCCGCAGTGCCAGTACACGACGGGGCGCCGATCGTCCTGGTCCGCCACGAGGCTCTGTTCCATCGCGCGCCAGGTCTTGCCACCGAAGATCGGATCCAGCTCGAACTCACAGTCCCGGCGTACTCGCTGGCACGCGGCCTCGACTTCGGGCGTGAAGGCGGCGAACGGCAGGTCGCCGTCCACTGAACGGATTTCGATGTGACCGGTGGGCACGAGCGTCGGGAGCCCGAGGAACCGTTCCGTCCACCGAATCAGTCCGAGTGTGAACGTGGTGAGCGGCGCGCGGTCGACAGCGACCCCGATGACGCGGATCCGCGGGCCCCCGGCGGCGGCTACCGCGTGGGCACCGAGGAGGAATCCAGCGAGCGTCGTGCCGGTCGCCACCGTCACCCACACGGTCGCCTCCGAGCAATCGTCCTGGGCGAGCTGTTCAGCGAGCTCGATGAGCCCGCCGGCGTTCCCGATCACACTGGCCGGATGTGCGGCGCCGGGGAGGAGGAGAAACGGCCGGCGGCCCGCCAACCGGGCGCGGCTCCACAGTGCAACCGCGCGGGCGATGGCGCCCATCCAATCGGCCTCGAGCAGCTCGATCCGGTCGCGGACGGAGGCGAAGGTCGCCCCGCGATCGCTGGGCCGTTCGCACGGGTAATTCACGACGAGAATGCGGCTCCCGATGCGGAAGAGATCGAGCGCGGGCAGGATGTCGAACACGAGGTTCGTCACGTTGCCGGTGACGGTGATGACCTCGGAGTACTCGTGGGCCCGCACGTGACCGAGCAGGTACTCGAGCTTGCGTGCCTTCGCCCCGCCGCGACCCCACCCGGAGAGGTCGTCGCGTTTCACCCACACCGGCGGTGCGGCGGGCCCCAGCCGCTCGAGCGGCGTCGGCCAGCAACCGAGCGGCACGCGCGGGCAGGCCTCGAGCCGAGCGAGCGCGGCGGACGAAACGGGACGGAGCAGTGTTACCATGGGCCACAAGGTCGGCGACGTCGGTAAAGTCGCCGTCAAGGAGCTGGTCGCAACCGTTCCACTGCGCGACATGCCTTGGCCACCGCCGGGTTGGTCCCGGTGACCCGGGACCTTATCGTAGAGGTCAATACAGCGCCTACCCCGTTCGGGAGACTCCTGTGATGCGATCCATTCGCTGCTTCGGTTCGCTACTTCTCTTGGGGATCCTCCCCGCCTTCCAGGGCGGTGACCGGCCCGACCGGCCCGACAGGCCGGATCGGGATCCGCCGAGCCGTGTCGGCCGGCTGAGCTATCGGTCGGGATCGGTCTCCTTTCGCCCCGGCGACGTGGACGACTGGACCGACGCCACGCTCAACTATCCGCTGCACAACGGCGACCATCTCTGGACCGACAGCGACGCGCGCGCGGAGATCACCGTCGGCTCGAGCGCCTTCCGCCTCGCGCCGCAGAGCGCATTCGGCTTCCTCGCCCTGGACGATCGAACGGTCCAAGTGCGGCTGGCGCAGGGCTCCCTCGACGTGCGCGTGCGCGACCTGAGCGAGAACGAGAGCCTGGAGATCGACACGCCGAGCGGCGCCGTCACGCTGCTCCGCTCGGGGGTGTACCGGGTCGACGTCGATTCGAGCGGCGACACGACTTCTGTCACCGTGCGCCGCGGTGAGGCCGAGGTGACCGCCTCAGGTTCGGCATTCCCGGTGCACCCCGAGCAAACCGCGATGGTCTTGGGTGGGAATTCCCCGACCTACGACGTGCGGGACGCGATCCGCTCGGACGACTGGGAAGACTGGTGCGCCAGCCGCGACCGCCGCTGGGACGACGCGCGCTCGTCGCGCTACGTGTCGCACGACGTGATCGGTTACGAGGACCTGGACGACAACGGTGAGTGGCGTACGACGCCGGACTACGGTCCAGTGTGGGTGCCACGCACCGTCGCTACGGGCTGGGCGCCGTACCGCTACGGCCACTGGGCTTGGGTGGAGCCGTGGGGCTGGACGTGGATCGACGACGCGCCGTGGGGCTTCGCGCCGTTTCACTACGGCCGCTGGGTCTACGTGGGCGACGGGTGGGCCTGGGTGCCGGGCCGCGTGGTCGCTCGACCGGTGTACGCGCCGGCGCTGGTCGTGTTCGTGGGCGGACGCAATTGGAGCGTGGCGATCGGCGCCGGCGGTGGTGGGGGTGTAGCCTGGTTCCCGCTCGCGCCGGAAGAGCCGTACTACCCCGCCTATCACGTGAGCAACACGTACGTCCGGAACGTAAACGTGACCAACGTCAACGTCACCAACATCAACGTGACGAACGTCAACGTCACCAACATCAACTACCGGAACCGCCGCGCGCCGGATGCGGTCACGGTGGTGTCGCACGATGCGTTCGTGCAGTCGCGCCCGGTGAACCGGAGCGTGATCGTGGTAGCGCGCGACCGGCTCGATCAGGCGCGCGTGGTGGGCTTCGCGGCTCGCGTCGCCCCGACGCGGCAGAGCGTCCTGGCACAGCCAACGGTGGTCGAGGCGCGACGGCCGCCGGAGCGGGTCACGACCCGGGAAGTGATCGTTCGGCGGCAGCCCGCCGCGGCGCCGGTCCCGTTCGCGGCGCGCGAGCAGGCGCTCCGCGCCAACCCGGGCCGCCCGCTCGACAACGCAACGATACGCACCCTGCGCACGAGCACGCCAAACGCGAACGCGCGCGGGTTCGTGCGTCCGGCGAGTCTGGTGCAACGCGGGCAAGCGCCCGCTCCGGCGTTGCGACCGGCGCGAGAAGGGCTCCCGCCGTCTCGCACCGTGCCACCAACGGTCGTCGCGCAGCCCGAGCGGGGCCGGCCGTCCGCCCCAGTCGGCACGCCTGCCCCCGCCCCCACCTCGGCCCCCACGCCCGCACGCCAGGTCGCACCGCGGGGAGCGGACCAGCGGGGGAAGCGACCGGATCGCGGCGAGCGACCGGAACAGCAACCGGCGCCATCCACGCGCTCAAAACGCGCCGACCGGCCGACCCCCTCCCCCGCACCCGCCCCCCCCTCAGCGCCGGAGCGCCAGAAGGCCGAGCCGCAGCGACAGCAGCCGGAGCGACGGCCGGCGGCCGAGCAGCCAGCCAAGGAACGGAAGGCCGAGCGGGACACGACGAAGTAGAAAAAGCCGTCGTAGATTACAGGCGGCCATGGAGACCAAGCGGCGGTACGAGCACCCGACACCGGCCGCCGGCGCGACGCCGGCGGCGGTCTCGCCCGAGCG
>DASQAM010000604.1:0-8107 GCA_035635735.1 Gemmatimonadales bacterium
GGGCAGCAGCCTCACCGGATTGGACCCATCCGCGTTCATCACGACGATGCCGTGCGCCAGATCGTGCACGGCGAGTCGCGTGCCGTCGGGTGACCAAGCGGCGTGGTCTACGGTATCGCCAACGAGGGCCGGCAACGGCGCAGCCCCGGAGCCATCCGCGTTCATGACGTAGATGTGCGGCGTCCCGCCGCCGGTGTAGGCGATCTTGGCTCCGTTCGGCGACCAGGCTGGCCAATCGAGATATCCGGAGGTCACCACCGGAGTGAGAACGGTCTCGCCCGTACCGTCCACGTTCACCACCACGAGCACCGCCCCAAGTGGCAGCAAACGGCCGAACACCAGCTTCGACCCGTCGGGCGACCACGAAGGAGAATCGTCGTAGGTGGTGTCTGGTACCGACGGGCCCGTGACATGGGACAGGCCGGTGCCGTCGCGATTGATCACGTAGAGGTCGAAGTCCCCGCCGCGGTTTGAGCTGAACGCGATGCGGGATCCGTTCGGCGAGAACGCTGGCGACTGATACGTCGCGGCGCCGCCGAAGAGGGTCCGGACGTTGCTCCCGGCCGGATCCATCACGCGCAGCTCGGGTGTACCACCGGGCGGCGTCGATTGGAACACGATCTGGCCACTCGGCGGCGCGGTCTGCGACGCAGTCTGCGGCCCAGTCCCGTTGCTGCACCCCGCCGCTAGCAGTGCGAGCAGGACTCCTGCTATTCCGCGTGTCCTACTCATCGGCCCCCCCCCTGTATCGATCGCCTAGACCCGTAAGAACGGGCGCCTGCCGGTGGACGGAGCCAAGTTGAGCCGGGCGCGTCACCGGGTCGTGACGGCGGCGTCACCGGGGCGGTATGGGCGTGTCCGCCGCCGGATGCTGCAGACTTGCTAGCATTCCTTCACTCGTCGTCGCGTTCAGCGAGGTCCTCGCCGGCCGAGCGCGCCGTCAGCAGGTAGCGCCAGGCGTCCCGCAGCACCGGCGTGCCGTCCGGGTTGAGAGGCGTGTTCAGGTCGTTCGACGGACTGCCATGCGCGTTGGTGCCTACGAAGCCGGTCGGGCGCGGCACCAGATCGGTGACGAGCATGTGCGTGCCATCGTACGGAGGGTTGCTGGTCTCGGGCCTCGCTGGAGCGCCGAAGACGTCGAGCCCGAGGGAATCCCACGCGGCCCGGATCGGGCGATAGAACCCGTCGCGATCGTGCGCGATGGCGTAATAGCGGTGCACCGGCGTCATATGCGTCGCGACCCACGACGGAGCTTCAGTGTGAATGCTGTCGGTCACGGAGGAGAACAGCACGACGCGGGCAACCAGCCGGATCTTCGCGATCATCGCGGCGTTCCCGCCGCCCTGGGAGTGGCCGCTGACGGCGATTTGCGACCACTTCGGCTTGTCATGGAGGAGGAATCGGTCCCACCCTTCGTCGGGGTACTGTAGCGCAAGGTACTGGAGCAGCTTGGTGAGTCGGTTATCGATGCTGTTCGCCACGTTCACGGTCAGGAACGCGACGCGGTCGATTCCGTCGATGATCTCGAGGCGGGCGTTCTCGTAGCACGCGCTGGGATCGGGGGTCGTCGGGCACGCTTTCGCCAGCCCGCCGCCGGTGGGGTACATGAGACCGATAACGTGATAGCCAAGTCGGGCCGCTTCTTGCTGGACGAGCTGGAAGATCGAGGGATTCTGGCCCGTCCCCGGCAGGAACACGAAGAGTTTGTGGTTTGACCGTGCCGTCGTGTCGAGCCACACGTAATGATCGTCGAGCCCTTGGTCGATCGCGGGGTCGGTCGCTTGGGGCGCCACGACATGCAGGACGAGCGTCGGCGCCGGCATTGCCGTGGCCTCGAACGCAGCTGAGCGCGGCTTGACCGATTGCTCGGGGTTGCAACCCAGCGCGAGCGTCAACAACATCGCGCCGCCGGCGAGTTTTCCACTGATTCGTCCCATAGCGTCTCCCTTCACTGTGATTGCTGCGCCCTCGACGCGGGGCTAGCTTGTGCGTGCGGAGGCAGTTTAGGAGACCCGCGTCACGCCCTTGTGATGCGACCGTCACGCCGGCCGTAACGGCGGCCCCACGCGACTCGTGAGGCTCTGAAACGCGCCGCGCATTGCCGAGGCCTCGCATGATCGAGCTCCGCATGCTCGGGAGGTTGAGCCTCACCGGCGCCGACGGGCGTGAAGTGCGGGGCCTGCTCGGGCAGCCCCGACGCCTCGCGCTCCTCGCCTACCTCGCCGCCGCATCACCTCAAGGCTTCCACCGCCGCGACACGCTGCTGGCGCTGTTTTGGCCGGAGCTCGATCAGGAGCATGCCCGCGCAGCGCTGCGTCAGGCACTGCACGTGGTCCGCGACGCGTTGGGCGGGGACGCCGTCACGAGCCGGGGCGACGAGGAGGTCGGTCTGGACTTCGCTCAGATATCGTGCGACGTCGCCGCCTTCGAGAGCGCGCTCCGCAATGGACAGCTGGAGGAGGCGCTCGACCTGTATCGGGGTGCGCTGCTGGAAGGGTTTTTCATCTCGGACGCGCCCGAGTTCGAGCGTTGGCTGGAAACCGGGCGCGCCCGCCTGCAGCAGGCGGCGGCGGGCGCCGCGCGAGCGCTGGCGGAGCGCTCTGAGTCCGACAACGACCTCACGAGAGCCGTTCGTTGGACTCGCCGGTCAATCGAGCTCGCGCCGAGCGACGAGAAACTGGTGCGCCGCCTGATCGCGCTGCTCGACCGGCAGGGGGATCGGGCGGGCGCGTTGGAAGCCTACGAGGTGTTCGCCCGGCGAGTCGCCGCGGAGTACGACGCCGAGCCCGCGGCCGAGACAAGGGCATTGGTTGCTACGGTGCGGGCGCGTGTGCGGGCGGAGCCGGCCGCCACGCCCCCCGAGGTGGATTCCCGGCCCCACCAGGGGCCTCCTTCGAAGCGCCGGCGGGGGAGCCTCGTCATGAGGGTGGGCCTCTCCGCCGCAGCGGCTCTCGCGCTGTTGGTGGGGTTCAGCGTCGCAGGCCAGCGGGGACGGCTGCATCCCAGGATCCCACCGACCAGCAACGCCCAAGCCTACGACTTGTACCTACGCGCGAACATGCTCGTCAACCAGCGTCAGAATCGAGAGAACGATTCGGTCGCGATCACGCTGTTCGAGCGCATTGTCGCGCTGGACCCGAGCTTTGCCGCGGCTCAGGCCGGGCTGGCGCGCGCCTACGCCCTGCGCGTGACCGAATTCGCGCCGGGGGACACGGCGGCGCTCGAGCGAGCCCGGGCCGCCGCGGAGAAAGCCCTGCGGCTCGACCCGAATCTCGCCGAAGCTCATCAGGCCCAGGCCCGCCTCCTGTGGGGGCCTGCTAACCACTTCTTCCACGAGCGAGCGATCCGGGAAGACCGGCGCGCGCTGAGCCTCGATCCGAACATGGATCGGGCGCACCAACATCTCGGGAATATCTACCTGCACATCGGAATGCTCGACGAAGCCATTGCCGAGCTTGAGAAGACGCTCGCGATCTCGCCGCGTGAAGACAACGCCCTGCGACGCATCGCGGAGGCGCGCACCTACCAAGGGCGGTATCAGGACGGCCTAAAGATCCTGCGCCAGGTGGACCCCGATGCCAATCCGCCGTACTGGCACTATCAGATGGCGCTCCTGCTGCTGCACCTCGGGCGGAGGGACTCGGCGTTCGCCGTGATTCGGAATTACCTACGGGCGCATCCTGAAGACCGGGGTGGCGTCGTAACGAGCGCGCGGGCCGTGTGGTTCGCTTTAGGAGGAGACGCTCACCGTGCAGAGCAGGACATCCGCACCGCTGTCCAGAAGGGGAAGGGATACATCCACTTTCATCACGCGGGGTTCCACATCGCTCTGGCCTTCGCGCTGCTGCAGCAGCCCGACTCGGCGGTGCAGTGGTTGCGCCAGGTGGCCGATGGTGGGTTCCCCTGCTATCCGCTGTTCGAGCGCGAACCATTCCTGGACAACGTGCGAACCGATCCGGGGTTCGCCGCGTTCATGCGAGAGCAGAAGGTTCAGTGGGAGCAGTTCCGCGCCACGCTCTGAGCGCCAGGGTTGACGCAGGTCGAGGTACAAGGTCTTTTCGAGCCGTCATGGCAATACATCCCCTGCTCGGAGGGCCTATGCGGTGGTGCCTGTGGAGTCTCGTCGCGTTCACGCTGGCTGCCACCCCGCTCAGCGCACAGGGCCTCCGCGACAAGATCTCCCAGCTGTTCATTTTCGCCGACGGCAAGGATCCGCTGTTCCTCGGCGGCACGGCCGGCTCCGACTCGGCGACCGCGCTGCACGCCGACCACTTCGTCCCCTCGGCCGTGTCCGACAACGGCACCTTGATCTCGTTCCTCGGAGCAGCAATCAGCCAGAACGTCGCGAACCTCCCGGTGAGCGCGACCAGCGGCGGCTCCACGTTCCGCTTCGAAGGCGGTGTTCCCGTCCCGACGTCGCGCTCCCCGGGCTCGGTGTTCAGCGAGCGCGCCCAGACGCTCGGCCGGGGCCGCGTGTTCGTCGGCGTCAACATCAACCGCCTGCACCTCGAGTCGCTGCGCGGAGTGAGCCTCAAGGGCATCGAGATGACGTTCACTCACGAAAACGTCACTGGCCCGCAGTGCGACAGCATCGTGGGCTCCTCGTGCACACCGTACGGCGTCCCGACGCACGAGAACGATGTGATCGCGCTGCGCCTGGCGCTCGACATCGACATGACCGTCACGTCGTTCTTCATGAGCTTCGGACTGCTGGACCGCGTGGACATCGGGGTGGTCCTGCCGATCGTGTCCACCTCACTGCGCGGTACGAGCGACGCGCAGATCATTCCGTTCGGCGGCACGACCGCGCAACACTTCTTCGGGGGAACACCGGCCAACCCGCAGCTGTCCACTTCTCGATTCGTGGACGGATCCGCCACCGGCATCGGGGACATCGCCGCGCGCGTCAAGGTCAATCTGACCCAGACGGAACGCACCACCTTCGCGATTCTCGGGGACGTCCGTTTCCCCACGGGAAGCGAGGACGACCTCCTGGGCTCGGGACACGTCGCGGCCCGCGGCTTGGGCATCGTGTCCGCGCGATTCGGGGCGTTCTCGCCGCACGCGAATCTGGGATACGCCTACCGGAGCGGGAGCTCGCAGAACAACGCCGTCCTCGCAACCGTCGGGTTCGATCACCTGATGGCGCCGTGGGCCACCATGGCGGTCGACCTGGTCTCGGAGCTGCAAGTCGGCGAGAGCAAGCTCCGCCTGCCGGGCCCCGTGAGCTACGACCTGCCCTTCCGGCGGACGATCAACGTCACCAACATCCCGAATGAGCGCGATGACCTCATCAACGGGTCGTTCGGCTTCAAGTTCACGACGCGCGCGGGCGTCACGCTGGTGGCCAACACCCTGGTGCCGCTGAACCGCGGGGGGCTGCGGCCCAACATCCTCTGGACCGCCGGGCTCGAGTACAACTTCTAAGACCGGCTAGCGGATGGTGGTGAGCCGCCAGCCGCCGGAGTCCACGGCGAGGATCGCCCGGAATGTCACGGGCCGCCGCTCGGCGCGGCCCGTGGTGGCGTTGTCGTACTCGTAGACTCCGCTGACAACCGTTTCGGCCGTGAGGCCCGAGAGGCGCACGGCCGTGACGGTCAGGCCGGCCTTGAGATTACGCACGGATTGGAAGAAGTCCTGCCAGCTCTGCTGCTGCGACGACGTCAGGCCCGGATACGCACGCCGCACCTGGCTCACGTCGCGCGATTCCAGGGCGCGCGCGTAGTCGTCGATCGCCTTCTGGATGTCCGATCGCGGGTCGACGGGAGCGGGCGCCACTGCGGGTGCAGGCGGCGGCTCCGCGGCGCGCCGCGCCTCGGTGTCGCGCGCCGCCCGCGCCCGCGACTGGCGTTCCGCTCCCGCCCAGAGGGACGCGGCGGTGGCGAGCTGAACCATCGCCTCGGGCCACCGGCGTTGGGCCGAGAGCGATTCCGCTCCCCTGAACACCGTGTCCCCCCGCGCCAGCTCGGCGGGCGTGGCCCCGGCGTCGATCGCACGGTGCATCGCACTGAGGGCCCGCACCCGGAGGGACTGCACCACGCTGTCCTCGCGCAGAGCAACCGACGCGTGCGCCGCAGATTCGACCCCAGCGGCGGGTGAGCGGACGGGTGCGCGCGCGCGCGACGGCGGCTTCGACACGCGCGTAGGAGCTGGGGCCGGGACGCCACGCGCCGAAGCGGTATCCGTGGGAAGGGCGGGCGGCGGGGCCTGGATCACACGCACCGTGTCGCGGGACGGCGGTGGCGCCGATGCGCTCGGCGTCAGCCATGTCCGCCACGGCGCCAGCCACCAGAGCGCCGCGGCGATCGCCACCCCGCCCAGACTTCCGAGCCCCCACCAGAGTCGCGAGCCAGCCCGGGCGTGAGGGAGCGCGACCGTCGCCGCGTGCGTCTGCGGCTTCGACAGCACCAGCGGGCTCGTGGGCGTCTTGAGCTCGGCCATCAACGCCGAACCGGCACCCGCCTTCGCCAGCGTGATCATCTCACCGCGGACGGGATCGTCGTGCCGCAACGACGGCCGGCCGCACACCGCCACGATATCGTCCATGCTGGGCCAGCGCAGGGCGGGATCTTTTTCCAGCATCCGCATGACGCCGGCGCTCAGGTTGGGCGGAGAATCCGGGCGCAGCTCGGCCACCGGACGCGGGCGCTCATTGAAGTGAGCGTACATCACCGCCATGGTCGACTCGCCCAGGAACGGCAGCCGTCCCGTCAGCATTTCGTACGCGACGACACCGAGGGAGTACTGGTCCGAAGCGCCGGTGACATCGCGGGTCGCACATTGTTCGGGGCTCATGTACGTCGGCGTGCCCACCGTCACGCCGGTCATCGTGAGCCCTTCCGCCTGAACCACTTTGGCGATCCCGAAGTCCGTGACCACGGCCCGCCCGTCCTCGTCCAGCATGATGTTCGCGGACTTGATGTCGCGGTGGATGACGCCGTGACGATGGGCATAGCCGAGCGCGTCGCCCACCTGGGCGAGGATCGTCTGTACCATGGGGATGGGAAGCGTGCCGACGTCGCGGATCACCGTGTCGAGAGCCCGTCCCTGTACGTACTTCATGACGAAGTACAGGACGTGCTCGCTTTCTCTGACGGCGTAGATCGGAATGATGTGGGGATGGCTCAGCGCCGCAGCAGTGCGCGCCTCCCGTTTGAAGCGCTCGACCATGCCCTCCCCCATGAGCAGCAGGGCCGGCGCCAGCACCTTGATCGCGACCTTGCGGTCGAGGGCGAGATCGTGGGCGAGGTACACCGTGGCCATCCCCCCCCGGCCCAGCTCGGCGAGCACCTCGTATTCGCCGAGTGTGGCTTTACGCAAGGCATCGAGCTGGGCCGTGTGGTGGGGGGAGGGGCGGCGCGGCGGCGGCGCGACGGCAGCGCTGGCCCCGCCCGTGGTCACCGGGACGCTGGTGCCGCAGCGGAGGCAGAAGTACGCCCCCGGCGCCAGGGAGGTGCCGCAGCGCGCGCAGTGGGACTGTGTCTCGGGAGCCATCAACCGGGGCCTGTCGAGCGGTCCCCTAAATAACACATGGGCACCCGGCGGGCAACTCGTTGTCGCGAAGGCGGTTTCCGGACCTAGCCGAACACAGGGGTCAACGGCGGGTCGCCCTTCAGCACCGCCTGCACGTTCGCGACCGCGATGGTCGCCATCTGGCGGCGCGTATCGAGCGTGGCGCTTCCAATGTGCGGTAACAACACCGTGCGGGGCGCCGCAAGCAGCCGCGGGAGGACCGCCGGCTCCTCGAGATAGACGTCCAACCCCGCCCCACCCAGCCGGCCCGCTTCGAGGGCCTGCGCAAGCGCCTCCTCACGGACCAGGTCACCGCGCGCCGTGTTGATCAGGACGGCGCCCGGTTTCATCTGTCGCAACGTATCGTCGTTGATGATGCCCTTGGTTTCCGGCACGGACGGCACGTGGAGCGACAGGACATCGCTCTCTTTGAGGAGCCTCGAGAACTCGACCCGCACTGCACCGCACTCCCGCTCGAAGTCGGGCCTCGGATTGCGGGCCGTGTAGAGAATCCGCATCCCGAAGGGCACTGCACGGCGCCCCACCGCCTGGCCGATCCGTCCGGCGCCGAACAAGCCGAGGGTACGGCCGCGCA
>DASQAM010000605.1:0-4546 GCA_035635735.1 Gemmatimonadales bacterium
GGCGCCTGGCCGGTCGTGGAAGCGCTGCGCCGCGGCGCGGACGTCGTCGTGACGGGACGCGTCACCGACACCGGGCTCACCCTCGCGCCCATGATTCACGCCTTCGGGTGGCAGCCCGACGCCTGGGACCTCCTCGCCGCAGGAACCGTCGCAGGCCATACGATCGAATGCGGCGCGCAATGCAGCGGAGGCAACTGTCTGGTGGACTGGGAACGGATCCCGGACCTCGCCAATGTCGGCTACCCGATCGTGGACGCGGCGCCGGATGGGACGTTCGAGATCACCAAGCATCCCGGCACCGGTGGGCGGATCAGTGTGGCGGGCGTGAAGGAGCAGCTCGTCTACGAGATGGGGAATCCGGCCGAGTATATCACCCCCGATTGCATCGCCGATTTCACCACTATTCGGCTCGAGCAGAACGGGAAAGACAGAGTTCGCGTCTCAGGCGTCAGGGGGAGACCCGCCACGGACAAGCTCAAGGTGTCGATTGGGTATTTCTACGGCTACAAGGCGGTTGGAACCCTGGTCTACGCTTGGCCGGACGCCTACAAAAAGGCCCGGGCCGCCGATCGGATTCTCCGCCAGCGGCTCGCCGATCTCGGTCTCAAGTTCGAGTCCGTCCTCACGGAGTTCGTCGGAGCCGATGCGACCCATGGCCCGCTGGCGCGCGCCAGTGCACCGCTCGACCAGCTGCCTGAGGTTCAACTGAGGATCGGCGTCCGCTCGCCCGACCGGGCCGCCGTCGATCGGTTCACGCGCGAGATCGCACCACTGATACTCAACGGACCGCCCAGCGTCACCGGGTTCGCGGGCGGACGACCGAAACCCGAAGAGATCGTGGCCTACTGGCCGGCACTCCTCGATAAGGAAATGGTGGAGCCGTGCGTCGAGGTCGTGGACGTATGAAGAAGGCGGACCGAAAGAGGAGAGTGCCACTGCTCGAGCTCGCCCACGCACGGTCCGGCGACAAGGGAGATACCGCCAATGTGGGGTTGATCGCGCTGAAACCGGAGTACTACCCGATCCTGGTGAAGCAGGTGACGGCAGCGCGCGTGGCCCGGCACTTCAAAGGCATGATTTCCGGCCCGGTCGAGCGCTACGAGCTGCCCAACTTGCACGCCCTGAACTTCCTGCTGCATGGCGCGCTCGACGGCGGCGGCACCATCTCGCTCAAGACCGACGCGCAGGGGAAGGTGTTTTCCACGGCACTGCTGCGTCTCGAGCTCGAGCTCCCCAAATGAGCGACCGGGTACTGGCGGCGCTCGAGGGCGGCGTTCTCACGGCGACGCTCAACCGGCCGGAGAAGAAGAATGCGATCGACACTCCCATGATCGACGCCCTGCTCACCCTGCTGGACCAAGCCGATCTCGACGCCGCCGTGCGCGTCGTCGCGGTCCGGGGTGCCGGGAGCGATTTTTGCGCCGGCATGGACCTGAACGAGCTGCTCGCCTCCGCCGACCACAGCGTGGAGGAGAATCGAGAGGCGGCCCTACACTTCGCCGAGATCTTCTTGCGCATGCGACGCATCCCGAAGCCGATCGTGGCCGTCGTGCAAGGCCGGGCGCTCGCCGGGGGGAGCGGCTTGGCCACGGCGTGCGACCTGGTGCTCGCCACCGAATCAGCAAAGTTCGGCTATCCGGAGGTGCAGCGGGGCTTCGTGCCGGCCATCGTCATGACCCTGCTCAAGCGCGCGGCGGGCGAGAAGGTCGCGTTCGATCTCGCGGCCACGGGACGGATCCTCGGCGCCTCGGAGGCAGCGGGACTGGGACTCGTGTCGCGCGTGTACGAGGACTCGGACTTCGAGGACCAGGTGGGCGAGGTACTACGTGCCCTCGCCGCGGCAAGCCCTTCGGCCCTGGCATTCACCAAGCAGCAGTTCTACCAGCTCGACGGCCTGCGATTCGAAGATGGGATCCGGCTGGGAGCGGACGTGAACGCGCTGAGCCGCACGACCCCGGACTTCCGCGCCGCGTTGCAAGCGTTTCTCAAAAAGTGATCCGCTTCTTCACCCTGAAAGCCTGGCTGGCAGGCACGGGCCTCGCGTTGGGCCTCGCCGGCATGGCGGGAGGGTGGCGCTGGCTGGTCTGGACGGCCGTGGCACTGCTGGGTGCGGCGTTCGCGCTGCGTTTCGCCGAGCGGGGGAGCGGGCCGGCACCGTAGCCTTCCGCTGTCAGCTTCCTGACAGGTTCGCCAGATAGCTTTGTCCGCGGCGACATGTCCTTCACGCAACGCCTGGTGTATGTGTCGGTCCTTGCCACGGGCCTGTGCGGCTCCGCGGCCGCTTCCCTGTCCGCGCAGCAGCCGGTCACGCGTGAGCAGGCGGCGGCGGCGGCGCTCGCTCGCGGCGCGCGAGCCGCGTTCGGTCGCGCCGACACCGCGGCGGCCGGCGGGGTGTTGCACGGCGCGCGGCTCTATCCCAACCCCTCGGCGTCGGCGAGCTACTCGAAAGACGTCCCCCACTACCACGTGGTCGCCGACCTGCCGCTCGACCTGCCCTGGATCCGCTCGGCGCGGATCGGCGCCGCCGCGTCTGCCCGAGACGCCGCGCGCTACGGCTTCGCGTTCGAGCGCGCCGCGATCCGGTTCGACGTCGATACAACCTACACCCGAGCCCTGGCCGCACTCGCCCGCGCGCGACTGTCGCGCCGCACCGCGCTCGACGCGGACAGCCTGCGCAAGATGGCGCAGCTGCGGCGCGAGGTCGGCGACGTGAGCGAGCTCGATGTGCGCCTCGCGGCGGTCAACGCGGGGCAGCTCGAGAACATCGCCGCGGACGATTCAGTGGCCGCCGTGCAAGCCCTCCTCTCCGTGCAGCTCGCGATGGGCCTGCCCGCCGAAGACGTGACGATCGTGCTCGCCGACTCGCTCGCGCCACCGTCGGACAGCATGCCGCCGCCGCTGGGCGAGCCCCTGCCCGTCGCGGCGGCCGCGGCGACCCTCCGCTCGTCGGAGCGCGCGCTGGCCCTGGCCCACCGCAGCGTGTTCGCGGCCCCCAGTCTCCAGGTGGGCTTCGACAACGGCGACCCCGGTGGGGAGCGGGGCCTCCTGCCGACTGTCGGGCTCTCCCTGCCGCTCCCGCTGTTCAACTGGAACGGCGGCGAGGCCCGACAGGCGGCGGCGGCGCGCGATCGCGCACAGGCCGGTTTGGACCTCGTGCGACGGGAGACCGGAGCCGAGCAGGCGCGGGCACGGCGCGGGTTCGCGCTGGCGCTGGCACGCCTCGAGCGCGATCGGCGGCTGCTGTCGAGCGCGGATCGCGTCGCGGCGATGTCGCTGCAGGCGTACGCCGAGGGTGTGGTCGCCCTGCCCAACGTACTCGAGGCCCACCGCAACGCCCGCGAGGCGCTCGCCCGCTACATCGACGACGTCGCGGCGGCGAACGACGCCGCAGCGTCCGTTCGGCTCCTCACCGCAACGGAGTCGCCATGACCGCCAGGACGTGCCTGGTCGCTGCGGCGCTGGCGCTCGCGGCCTGCCGTTCCGAGCGCCAGGCAAGCGCCGCCGCCGACACGCCTCCTTCCGAGCACACGGTGGGCGGGGTGGGAACGGCAATCACCACGACGCAGTCCTTCCCGCAGGTGGTGCGCGCCATCGGCACCGTGACCGCACGACCGGGGCACTTCGCGGAACTCTCGGCCCCTGCGCCCACACGGGTCGCGCGTATCTTCGTCGCCCCCGGCCAGCGCGTGGCAGAGGGAGATTCCCTGGTCGAGTTCGAGCGGGCGCCGTTCGACGCGGCGGCGCGCAGCGCGGAGACCGCGCTCGCCAGCGCCGAGCGCGCCTATGCCCGGGCGGTGCGACTGGCGCAGGCGGGCATCCTGCCCCAGAAGGACAGCGACCAGGCTGCCGCGGAGCTGGCGCAGGCGCAGGTGGCGGCGATCACGGCGCGGCGCGCGCAGCAACTCGCCACCCTCCGGGCCCCGCTGGCCGGCGTCGTCACACGGATGACGGCGGTGCTGGGCGCGGCGGTGGACGCGAACCAGCCGCTCGTCGAGGTGGCCGATGTGGCGGCCTTGGACGTGGTCTTCAACGTGAGCCCGGGGCAAGCGGCTCAGATCCAGACCCGTGACTCGGTGCATGTCACCGCTGGCGAAGGAGAGGGCAGTGAGGCGGTGGGGCAGGGCTCGGTGACCGCTGTCGGCGCTGCGGTGGATTCAAGCTCGCGCGCGGTCGCCGTGCGCGCCCGCATCGGGCGACCGGCCAGGCCATTGCGCATCGGTGAATCGCTGTTCGGTAGGATAGTGACGGCCGTCCACGCCGGCGCCGTGACGGTGCCGGTGGCCGCGCTGGTCCCGTCCGGAGACGGGTTCCAGGTCTTTGTCGTGGACAGCGGGGGCATCGCGCACGTGCGTGCCGTGACGGTCGGAGCGCGCAGCGAATCACTCGCCGAGATCCTCACGGGTCTCGCGGCGGGCGAGACCGTGGTCACGACCGGCGCCTACGGCATCGAAGACGGCACGAAAATCGTCCGGACGGCGCCGTGACGCTGTTCGATGTTCTGAGCCGGCAGCGCCGGCTCGTCTATCTGCTCGTGGCGCTCGCCAGC
>DASQAM010000606.1:0-3503 GCA_035635735.1 Gemmatimonadales bacterium
ATAGATCAGGATCACGGCGAACCCGAGGGTCACGGTGAGCGCCGCGCCTTCGAGCCGGATCTGCCGCGATTCGCCGGCGTAGTCCAGCCCGACGCCGGGGCCCGTCACCGCCTTAGCGGCGTTCTCCAACACGCGCAGCCCTTCTTCTTTGGTGACGCCGGGCTTCACGCCGCCGAAGATCCGCACCGCGTTTCTCTGCTGGAAGCGATTCAGGGTGCGCGGCGCGGTGCTCGACTCGATGTGCGTGAACGTCGACACCGGTACGAGACGACCGCTCGGTGTTTTGATCTTGAGATCGAGCAGCGGCCCCACGGTGGTGCGGCGCTCATCGCCGATCTGGGGAATGACCTTGTAGCTGCGGTCGTAATAGTTGAACCGATTGACGTATGCACCGCCCAGCAGCGTACCGAGCTCTCGGCCCACGCTGGCGAGGTCGAGCCCCAAGTCGGCCACCTGGTCGCGATCGATCACGACTCGCGCTTCGGGCAGATCGATCTTCAAGTCGGTGTCGACGTACAGGAACTTGCCGCTCTGCCAGCCGGCACCCAGCACGGCGCCTACCGTCTGGAGCATCTGGTCCGGGGGCACGTCGCTGGCCAGAATCAGCTCCACGTCATACTGCCCGGGCGTCGGCAACGGGGGGTCGAGGCGGGGGAACACCTGCAAGCCCGGCACCTGCGACACCGCGTAGTACACCTGGCCGTACATCTGCTCGGTCGTACGTTTGCGTTCCTTCCAATTCTTCGCGACCATCCCGCCAAACCCGCCCCAGTTGGCCGTCAGCGACCACATGAACTTGGCTTCCGGGAACGACGTGACAGCCTTCACCACCTGGAGCGACGCCTTGTTGGTCGCCTCGAGCGACGCGTCGGGCGAGGCCGCCATGAACAGGCTGATGTGGCTCTGGTCCTCGATGGGCGCCAACTCCCGCCGCGAGTTCTGATACAGCGGCACCGCGGCCAACATGACGAGCACCGCAGCCGCGACGATCGCCCAGCGCATTTGCAGGGCGCCGTCCAGCAGCCGCTCATAGCGCCGGCGCACCGCTTCGAAGGCGTGGTGCACGAACTTGGTCAGCCGCCCCTCCCGCCCCGCTTCGTGGACGAAGCGCGAGCTCATCACCGGAGACAGCGTCACCGCCACGAGACCTGAGACTACGACCGCGGCGGCGAGGGTGATCGCGAACTCCAGGAACAAGGAGCCGGTGAGCCCGCCCTGGAACCCGATCGGCGTGTATACCGCCGCGAGCGTGATCGTCATCGCGATGATGGGGCCGACCAGCTCGCGCGCGCCCACGATCGCCGCCTGGATCCGTGTCTTGCCCTCGCGCACGTGCCGCTCGACGTTTTCGACCACGACGATGGCATCGTCCACCACCAATCCCACCGACAGCACGATCGCCAGGATGGTGAGGAGGTTCAGGCTGAAGCCGAAAGCGTACATGACGATCGCGGCGCCTACCAGCGACACCGGCATTGCGACCAACGGCACTAGAGCGGTTCGGAGCGACCCCATGAACAGGAAGACCACGAGGCCCACGATCAGGATGGTCTCGACCAGGGTCTTCGAGATCTCCTGCAGCGCGTCGGTCATGAACACCGTCGAGTCGTAGGCCATCTGCATGTCGATGTCGCTGGGCAGCGTGGGCCGGATCCGGGCCATTTCACCATGCAGCCGCTTGGCCACTTCGATCTCGTTGCTTCCGGGCAGCGGCCAGACGCCCATGTACACGGCTTCCTTGTCGTTGAACTTGGTGATGAAATCGGCCTCCTCGGCGCCCAGCTCCACGCGGGCCACGTCGGACAGCCGAACGATCGCCCCATTTCGCTCGGCCACGACCAGGTTCTTGAACTCTTCGGGCGTGCGCAGATCGGTGTTGGCCAGCAGGTTGACCTGCACCAGATCGCCCTTGGTCTGTCCCACCGCGGCGAGGTAGTTGTTGCGCTGCAGCGCCGCGTGCACGTCGCCGGGCGCGAGATTGAGCGCGGCCAGCCGGTCGGGGTCGATCCAGATTCGCATGGCGATGGGCCGCCCGCCGACCACGTCAACCCGCTGCACGCCGGCCAGCGTCGAGAGCTGTGGCTGCATGTTGCGGGTGAGCCAGTCCGTGAGCGCCGGAATTTCGCGCGCCGAGGACGTGAAGCTCAGGTAGAACGACGCATACGGCCGGTCGGCGCGCTGCACCTCCACCACCGGTGGCTCGGCCTCGGCGGGCAGCTCGGAGCGCACCTGCTGCAGCCGCGCGGTGACCTCTGCCAGCGCCGCTGTGCTGTTGTGGTTCAGCTTCAGGTGCACTGTGATGGTGCTGACGCCGGCGCGGCTGGTGGATTCGACGTAGTCGACGCCCGAGATGGCCGACACGGCGCGCTCGATCGGCGTCGTGAGGAAGCCGCGGACGGTTTCGGCGCTCGCGCCGTAATACACCGTCGTGATCAGCACCGACGAGCTCTGAATGTTCGGATACTGCTGCACCGGCAGCGTCGTGATCGCCCGCCACCCCACGAGCACGATTACGAGGTTGACTACGACCGCGAGGACCGGATGCCGGATGAACGTGTCAGTAAAAGAGCGCATGAACGGTTTTCCGATTAACGAGTTGAGTCGCCCGCGACCCGCACAGACTCGCGTAGCTTGAAGGACCCCGAGGTAGCCACCTGCTGGCCGGGGGTGAGACCGCTCAGGATCACGACGTCATCGTCGAGCACCGGCCCGCTCTGCACCGGCTGCACATGAGCGCGAGTGTGACCCGCCGAGTCGGCTGCGATCAGGAAGACGTGGTCGCCGGCGGGCCCCTTACGAAGGGCGCTCACCGGAATTGCGACGACCGTGGTCGGGGGTCCAGTGGGGACTTCGACGCGCACCGAGGCGCCCGGCGACGGGGCGTGGCTCGCGATCCGGGCCCGCACCAGTGCGTTGCGGGTCGCCGGATCGATCTTTGCATCCACCGCGACGATCCGGGCCGTGATCGGCCGAGGGTCGTCTGCCGCGTACACGGCGACGGGCTCCCCCGGGTGCAGCTCGGCCGCCACCGCCTGCGCCACCGTGAAGTCCACGTTGGACGCGGCGTCGACACCCTGCAGCGTGGTGAGCTCAGTGCCTTCGTTCAGGTATTGCCCGGGATGCACATCGGAGATCCCGACCCGGGCCCGGAACGGAGCGCGGATCGTCTTCTTCGCGATGACGGCCCGGGTGCGCGCCAGCTGTGCCAGCGCGACGTCGCGCGCCGCACGAGCCTGGTCGACTTCCTCCTGGGACGTGGCCTGGGCCTGCCTGAGGACCTCGAGGCGCGCGAGGGTCGTTGCCGCCAGGTCGGCCTGCGCTTGCTCCGCCTGGAGCTCCGCTTCTTCTACGGAGACGTCGAGGGCTACGAGTACCGTTCCGGAGTCGACGACCCGTCCGGGCGCGAGCATCACCTGGCGGACCGTGCCTGAAGCCTCGTTGCGCAGGGTGATCGAGTTGAGGGCGAGGACCGTTCCGACCGACGTGGTGGTCGGGCGATACTG
>DASQAM010000607.1:0-2727 GCA_035635735.1 Gemmatimonadales bacterium
CGCAGCCGCCGCTCATGGACGGCCTCGGCAAGCTCTGTACCGAGGGCAAGCAGCTCGCCGATTACCTGTGGCAGGTGCCGAAGGACGAGCCGGCACGCCACAAGATCGTCGCCATCCTGGACCAGATCGCCGCCGAAGCCAGGAAGCAGGGGCGCAAAGAAATGCCGCGCATCTGTGAGGAGCTCAAGACCGCCGCCAAGGCGACCCCGAGCCCGCAGCAGGTGGACGTGCTGGTGAGCGGGTTCGACCGGCTCGTCCACCTGTGGCAGGCCGCCAAGTCCGGTCTGCTGTGACCAAGCCCGTGAGCGGCGCCGCCCCTCCACCCACCGCCCGCGCCGCATCACTCGATCAGCTTTGCATCAACACCGTTCGCACCCTCGCGATGGATGCGGTCGAGCGGGCCGATTCCGGCCACCCCGGGACGGCCATGGCCCTCGCGCCGGTCGCCTACGTGCTGTGGCAGCGGCATCTACGATACAATCCCGCGAACCCCGACTGGTTCGGGCGTGACCGTTTCGTGTTGTCGGCCGGGCACGCCTGCATCCTGCTCTACGCGGTGCTCTACCTCACCGGGTACGACCTCTCGCTCGACGATATCAAGCAGTTCCGCCAGTGGGGGAGCCGCACGCCGGGCCACTCCGAGCACGGGCTCACCCCGGGCGTCGAGGCCACGACCGGCCCGCTCGGTCAGGGGGTGGGGAACGCCGTTGGGATGGCGCTCGCCGAGGCGCACCTGGCGCAGCTGTTCAACCGGCTCGGTCACACCGTCGTGGACCATTGTACTTATTTCATTGCGTCCGACGGCGACCTGATGGAGGGTGTGTCTCACGAGGCCGGCTCGCTCGCCGGCCATCTGAAGCTCGGCCGTCTGATCGGGATCTACGACGACAACCACATCACCATCGACGGCAAGACCGATCTCACGTTTTCGGACGACACGGCCAAGCGGTTTGAGAGCTACGGCTGGCACGTGGAGCGCGTGGCGGATGGCAACGACCTTGGCGCGCTCGACGCGGCGCTCGCCACGGCCCGACGCGTCGCGGACCGGCCCTCGCTGGTCATCGTGCGCACGCACATCGCATACGGCAGCCCGCACAAACAGGACACCCCCGAGGCCCACGGCGCCCCGCTCGGACAGGAAGAGGTGAAGCTCACCAAGCAACGCCTCGGCTGGCCCAGCCTCGAGCCGTTCTACGTGCCTGACGAAGCGCTCGCGCACTGGCGGCTCGCCCGGGAGCGCGGCGCCCGGCTCGAAGCCGAGTGGTCGAAGCAGTACGACGCGTATCGGCAGGCATCCCCGGAGCTCGCCGCGGAGCTCGAGCGCCGGCTCGCCGGCCGTCTGGCGGACGGCTGGGACGACGGTCTCCCGACGTTCGCGCCCCCTCCCGCCGATGCCCAGGCCACGCGCGCGGCGTCCGGGAAGGTGCTGAACGCCCTCGCGCCCCGGCTCCCCGAGCTCGTCGGCGGGTCGGCGGACCTCGCGACCTCGACGAACGTCATCTTCAAGAACGGGGGCGACGTGGCGGCCGGGAGCTGGGGCGCCCGCAATATCCATTTCGGCGTGCGCGAGCACGGGATGGGCGCGATCCTGAACGGACTCGCCCTGCACGGCGGCGTGCGGCCGGTCGGATCGACATTCCTCATTTTTTCGGATTACATGCGGCCGCCGATCCGCCTCGCTGCGCTGTCCCACCTGCCAGTGATTTACGTGTTCTCGCACGACTCGATCGGCCTCGGGGAGGACGGTCCTACGCATCAGCCGATCGAGCAGCTCGCCGCACTGCGGGCGATCCCCAACCTCGTGGTCATCCGACCGGCGGACGCGACCGAAACCGTGGAAGCATGGCGCATGGCGATCCTGTCCCGGAACGGCCCCGTCGCGCTGGTGCTGACGCGGCAAAAGGTCCCGGTGATCGACCGTGCGAAGTACGCCCCGGCGAACGGGCTGCGGCTCGGCGGGTACGTGCTCGCCGACGCCCCCCGCGGCAAGCCGGAGGTCATCCTCCTGGCGAGCGGGTCCGAAGTCGATCTCGCCCTGGGCGCGCACGAGCGGCTCGCCGCCGAGGGGATCGCCGTGCGCGTCGTGAGCCTACCCTCGATGGAGCTGTTCGCGCGGCAGCCGCAGGAGTACCGCGACGCGGTGCTGCTGCCCGCCGTGCCCGCGCGGCTCGCCGTCGAAGCCGCCGCGCCACACCCGTGGTATCGCTGGGTTGGGGACCACGGTGCGGTGCTGGGAATCGAGCGGTTCGGCGCGTCCGCGCCGTACCAGCGGATCTACCAGGAGCTGGGGTTGACCGTGGAGAACGTCGTAAGGAGAGCTAAAGAGCTGCTGCGCGCCTAGTGCGCGAGTGAACTCGCGGCTCGGCAAGTGTCAGTAAACTGACGTCGGCTCTGCCGCTTTAGCGGTACGCGCTGAGCCGCGGCTTCAGCCGCGCACCGACGAGGCTCCCAAACGTTTTAGCACCCCCAGCGCCGCCTCCCGCCCCGACCTCACGCACGCCGATACCCCCGCGCCGTCGAACCCGGCCCCGGCAATTGCCAGCGGCGTGAGCCCGGCGAGCCGCTCGCGGACCGCTGCCACGGTGCGCCCGTGGGAGTAACGCGGCAGCCCCCGTGGCCAGTAGAATGCGCGGGCCCAGAGCGGATCCCCCCCGATACCCAGGATGGCAGCGAGCTCGGCGTGCGCGATCGCAGCCGGGTCGCCGTCCACCGGTCCGACGAACGCGC
>DASQAM010000608.1:0-2788 GCA_035635735.1 Gemmatimonadales bacterium
ACGTCCGGCTATACCGACGACGCGATGGTCCGCCAGGGGGTCCTGAGCGCCGGCGTGGCGTTCCTTCAGAAGCCGTTCGTGCCGGACACGCTGGCGCGGAAGGTGAGGGAAGTGCTGGACGGCTGACGACGTGGTTCGGCCGGTGGCGGCCGTTTACCGCTTCCTGCTCCCGGCTCCTTGCTCCCTGTCCAGAATCGCCCTGATGCGCCCGAGCAAATCCTCCTCCGTCCACGGCTTGTGGAGCAGCGGAACCGATGGGTCGAGACTGGCGGCGCGGGCGGGATCCGAGTAGCCGCTGGCGAACAGGAACGGCGTGGTGTGGCCCTCCCGGCGCGCGGCGTCGTACAGCGCTGGTCCCCCCAGGCGCGGCATGACCAGATCCGAGAACACGAGCCCCACGCCCGTCGTCTGGCGCAGCGCGTCGAGTGCCTCGAGGCCGTCCGCCGCGGTGACGATCTGATACCCGGCTGCTTCGAGAATGCGCTTGACGGAGCGGCGCAGCTGGTCGTCGTCCTCCACGACCAGGATCGTCTCGAGGCCTCCGCGAACCTCGGCGACGCCCGGGAGGGGGCGCACCACAGCGGCCACCTCGTCGGCCGTGGGGAAATAAATCCGGAATCGCGTTCCCTTCCCCGGCTCGCTGTCCACATCGATGCCGCCGCCGTGCTGCTTCACCAGGCCGTACACCGTGGCCAACCCGAGGCCCGTCCCCTTCCCCGCCGGCTTCGTGGTGAAGAAGGGCTCGAACATGTGTGTGCGCGTCTCCTCGTCCATGCCGATCCCGGTGTCACCCACCGAGAGGCAGACGTGCTCGCCCGCCCGCACCGACCCCCATGTCTGGCGCTCATCCTCGGTCAGGTGCACGCGCCTGGTTTCGATCCGCAGCACGCCGCCGTCCGGCATCGCGTCGCGGGCATTGGTCACCAGGTTGAAGAGGATCTGCTCCGTGGCGTGTACGTCGGCACGCACGTCGGGCAGGTCTGCTTCGCTGGCGGTGACGATCTCGACGTCGGCCGGCAGGATACGTCGGAGGAAACCCGCCAGATCGCCAATGAGGCTCCCGAGATCGATCGACTGCAGATCGAGGCGCGAACGGCGTGCGAAACCGAGCAGCTCCTTCACCATCACGCGGCCCCGCAGTGCCGCCGACATCACGTCCCGGAGATCGGCGTGCACGTCCGTCTGGCCGGACGGGAGCGCTTTGGCGACCAGCTGGGCGTTCGCGAGGATGATGGTGAGCAGATTGTTGAAGTCATGAGCGATGCCGCCGGTGAGCTGGCCGATCGCCTCCATCTTCTGGGACTGGCGCAGCTGCTCCTCGAGCGCGCGCCGCTCCGTCACGTCCTCCGCGATGGTCTCGAAGCATTCGATCGTCCCGGCGGGGCGGCGCACCGCGCGGCCGGAGAGCCGCACTAGAATCTCTTCACCGTCCCGACGCTTCCACGTAACCTCCACGCCTTCCACCACGTCCGCGGCCTCGAAGCGCCCGAGGATCCGCTGGCGCTCCTCCGGGTCCGCGTAGACGTCGACGGCGAGGTCGACGGCCAGCAACTGCTGCTCGGACTCGTAGCCGAGCATCCGCACGAGCGCGGGGTTCACGGTGAGGAACCGTCCCTCGACGGAAGACCGGTAGATGGCGTAGGAGGCGTGCTGCACCAGGGCGCGGTGGCTCTCCTCCGAGTGGCGCAGCGCGGCCTCCGCCCGGCACCGCTCGGTGATGTCGGTCCCGACCCCGATCACCCCCACCACCGCCCCATCCGCGTCGCGGACCGGCGAGTACCAAGTTTCGAACACGGCCCCGAACACCTCGACCGGGGACGAGAACGCCTCCCCGGTGAGGGCCCGGCGCACATCCGCCATCGCCTGCGGGAAGCCCGCGAACAGCGTGAACACCGAATGCCCGAGGAGCAGGGCGGGCCGGACACCGACGGCGTCGAGCCCGCGCCCCTCGACCATCGTGAACACCCCGTCACGATCGAGCGCGAACAACACGAGCGGCGCCCCGGCGATGACCGTCCGCAGCCGCTCCTTGTTCTCGCGCAGCGCCCGCTCCTGGCGCCGCCGCTCGGTGACGTCGCGGGCGTTGACGATCAGCTGGGCGGCGTCCCCAGGGCCCACGCGCGCCTGGCCCACCGCCTCGAGCACCCGCCACGCGCCGTCGTGCGCGCGGAACCGGAACTGCGCGGCCTGGGGGACCCCGGGGTGGTGGATCGCCGCCGCCAGAGCCTCGGCGACGACCGAAATGTCATCCGGGTGGACGTAGTCGAACGCGTTGCGCTCGAGCAGGTCCCGGGGCGCATAACCGAGCACGCGCTCCACCGACGGGCTGGCATAGCGGAACACGCCGTTCTCGCCCACGATCGTGACGATGTCCGACCCGTTCTCGATGAGGGAACGGAAGTGCTCCTCGCTCCGGCGCAGCGCCTCCTCGGCGCGCGCGCGATCGATCGCGGTGGCCAGGACGTTCGCTACCGCCTGCAGGAAATGCGTGTCGTGGATGGTGAACTCGCGGGGCTGCTCCGTATGCACGCCCAGGATTCCGTAGGGGTGTGCCTTGCTGTGCACCAGCACGCTCAGGCTCGATACGACGCCCTGGGCCAACAGGAGGGGCGCGCTGCCGAATCGCGCATCCGTGGCCAGGTCCTCGACCACCACCGGGCCCGTCGAGCGAAGCACATACCCGGAGTGTGAGTCCGCATCCGCCGGAAAGACCGCGCGTCCGACGGCGCCGTCGCGCCAACCGACACCGGCGCGCAGCAGCAGCGTCCGACTCTCGGGACGGAGCTCG
>DASQAM010000609.1:0-6511 GCA_035635735.1 Gemmatimonadales bacterium
AGCAGCGTCGCCGCGAGGATCGGAAGGGCCGCGTTCTTGTTGCCGGCTGGGCGGATCGTGCCTTTCAAGGCGCGGCCGCCCGTGACCGAAAAGGAGGGAGGCATGGGTCAGCCAAGCTATGCGGCGGCTTGCGCCGGCGTCAAGCGTTCGCGAATGTTCGCGACGTGAACGTGAGTCCGGTTCTCGCGCTCGCGGGACTGGCCGCGATCGGCTTGCTCGCGACGCGGCTGCCGTCCGTCCGATGGCGTCATCCGACCAGCCTCGACCCGATCCTCGCCGCCGGCGGCCCCCTGGTATTGTTGGGTCTCGTGCTCGGGCCCGGGATCGACCTCATCGATCGACCGGTGCTCGGCGCGCTGGCCCCGGTCGCGGCGCTCGCCATCGGCTGGATCGGCGCCACCCTCGGCGCCCGGTTCGAGTGGCGCTACGTGCGGCGCATCGGACGCGGCACGTGGCTCCTGGCCGCATTCTCCGCCGCCAGTGCCTTCGCGGTCGTCACGCCGGGTGCGTGGCTGCTCACCCGGGCCGTCCCCTCCCTTTCCGCCGCGTGGACGCCGCGCCTGCCGGCCCTGTTGGCCCTCGGGGCGGTGGCCGCCGCGTCGGGACCGGGGGCCGTGACCCTGGTTGCCCGGGCGGTTGGGGTCCGCAAAAGCGTGACGCGGGCGTTTTCCTTGGCCGCGGCGCTCGAGACCGCCTGTGGCGTGCTCGTCTTTACCCTGCCGCTCGCGTTGCACCGCCATTGGCTCGCGTGGCTCGTCTTCGCGGTGGCGAGCGGCGCGCTGGTCGGGACGGTGTTCCTCGCGTTCACTCGACAGCGGTCGGAGCGGGCCGATGTAGGCTTCGTGCTCCTCGCGACGCTGCTGCTCGGCGCCGGGGTGGGCTACGCCGTGGACCTTTCGCCTTTCTTGGTGTGCGCCTTCGCGACGGCGCTGATCGTCAACGCATCGCCCCGGCAGCACGTCGTGCGCCAGGTGCTCACCGACTGGGAACATCCCATCTACGCGATCTTCCTGGTATTCGCCGGGGCGCTGCTCACGCTGCCCACGCCGTGGGTGCTGATCGCGGTACCGCTGCTTGCGGCCGCGCGCGCAGCCGCCAAGTGGGTCGCGGTGCGCTACGGGGGCGTTGCGCTGGACTTGGCCGGCTTTCCGCCGAATGGTGGCCTCGGCACGGTCGCGCAGGGCGGCGCCGCCATCGCGATGGGTCTGAACTTCTTCATCACGTACGGGGGCGAGGCCAGGGGTCCGAGCGGCGCGCTCCTCACGACCATCGTGCTCGGGGTCGCTGTGGCGCAGCTCGCCGCGCCGCCGCTCATGGCGCTCGCCCTCCGGACGACCGACGCGAGCCCCGTGGCGCCCGCGCCGTTGACACCGGCGGCGGCGCCGGCCGAGCTTAGTGCCAACGCTACTGCGGACTGGCCGCGATGATCCCGACCTGGGTGGCGGTGGTGACCGGGATTTCCCTCGCGATTCTGGCGCTCGCGGCCATCGTGATCGCGGCCGCGTCGGTGGTCGCGGCGCTCGGGGTGCGGGGGTTCCTGCGGATGCTGCACGAGCTGGCGGGCCCCGCCGTGGGGGATGTACGGGCACTCGTGGCGACGATCCGTGCCGAGGCCGAGGGGTTGGCCGGCACGTCGCGCGAGCTGCGACAGCGGATCGTCAGCGCCGCGGATGCGGCGGAGGCCCGGCTCGCCGAGCTGGACGCCGTGGTCGAGGTAGTCCAGGAGGAAGTGGAAGCGACGGTGCTCGACGTGGCGGCCACCATGCGCACCGTGCGGCGCGGCATCTCGCTCCTCGAGTGGGGCCGCCGCACGCTCAAGCGGCGGAAGAAGCCCTGACGAGGACCCAGCTCCTCGCGGCGGCCGCCGCCGGCCTGGTCGGGGTAGGCCTGTTCCCCGTCGCAGCGTACGCGTGGACGCCCGGCACGCATGTCTACCTGGGCGAGTCGGTCCTCGCGAACCTGCACCAGCTGTCCGGTCTCGTGGCCGACCTGCTGCGCGCATTCCCCTACGACTTCCTCTACGGGAACATCGCCGCCGACACCTCGATGGCGAAGAAATACGCGCCCGTCGGCCGGCATTGCCACGCCTGGCACGTAGGCCAGGAGATTTTCGACCTGGCTCATACCGATCCGCTGCGCGCCTTCGGCCTCGGCTATCTGTCCCACCTAGCCGCGGACGCGGTGGCGCACAACTTCTTCGTGCCGCGCCAGCTCCTGCTCACGTCCGGCACGGCGGCGTTAGGCCACAGCTACTGGGAGAGCCGGTTCGAGACCCACCTCGGGCCCGCCTACGCGAGCACGGCGAAAGAGCTCATCCTCCAGGATCATACGCCGAGCGATACCCACCTCGACACGATCATCTCGCCCACGCTCTTCAGTGTGGGCACGAGCCGGCGGCTGTTCCGCGGCATGGTGCATCTCACCGAGAGCGAGAGCTGGCGCTGGGCGTTCCAGATCATCCTCGAGAACACGCGCTGGGACCTGCCCGACGCGGACGTGGAGCGTCACATGGCGGTGGCGTTCGAGTACGTGATGGAGATGTTGGGACAGACGGACGCCGCAGCGCGACGGCTCGATCCGGCCGGCGACCAGGCCCTCAAGCTCGCGAAGCGGATGCGGCGCCAAGCGCTCCACGAGGGCGGTCGCGAGGATCCCGAACGGATGCTCGAGACCGCCGAAGACCACTTTGGACTGCCCACGCCCTCGCTCGCCTACTGGAAGCAATCCCAGGCGCAGCGCCCGTGGCGGGACCGAGACAGCGGCTAGGAGCGCGCGCCGGCATCCATCGCCTCGATGCGGCGAAGCTCGTCCGCCGCGAACCGGCGCCGCATCGCGGGCAGAATCACGAGCCCAATGAGGCCCGAGGCGCCACCGATCACGAGCAAGGGGTACGAGACGTGCCGCGGCTGGGAGCTCAACGCGGCCGCCACCCCGACCAGTGCCAAGCAGGCGCCGACCGTGATCATCCCAGTCAACAGGCCGAGCACGAGGCCACGCGCCCTGCCCCGACCGCCCAGCACGCCGATGATCGCGCCAACGACGCCCACGAGGCTGCCCATCATCGCCCCGAGCAGCGTCCCTGATCGCGCGCTCCACCATCCACCCTGCGCCGCTCCGGCCAGGGCAGTCGCCCGCTGGAGGTGCATCGGCCCGAGCCAAACCGCTCCCCGCCCGGGCAGCACCAGGTTGATCTCCAGGCGGCTCGGGGCCTGTGACGCGCCGCTCATATCGAAGGGAAGCTCGAACCGCCGCCAGTTCGACTCCCCGCGGAGCGCGGCCACCGGACCCTGTGCGGCAAGCGTGCGGCTGAAAAACCGCTGGCCGTCGGGGAAGACTGTCCACATCTCGAGGTAGCCCTGCCCCTCCACATCCTGGTAGCGAACCTCACCGGAGACGACGTAGCGCGGGCCCGCGATCTGCGGGTGATCGATGGTGACGAGATGAAAGGACGTCGGGCCCGTGGCCTTGGCACGGAGCTCGAGCGCCGGCGTGCCACCTGGTGCCTCGCCGGGCCGGACCACACCCGCCGTCGCCACCGTTCGCGACCAGTCGATCGTCAGGTCCTGTGCGGCCACCGAACGGGTGGCTACCAGGAGCACTATTCCAGCGCTAGCGAGCACGTGTCTCATGTCGATCCTCCTGCTCCTTTCGATGAGCTTCAAGGAGCGCGTGGAACGTCTCGGCGTTGAGCAGCCCGTCCGCGTACGCGGCGCGGAGCCGCAGCTCGAACGGACCGGCTTCCGGCGCTGCGTCGACCAGCTTGACCTTCTCGATGAGCCGATCCAGCCGCAGGCGCACCGTGGGGTACGAGATCCCGTACTGGGCGGCGAGGTCCTTCAGCGTCCCCCCGGCGAGCAGGAATCGCTTCAGGAAGCCAAGATCCTCCTCGCTCAAGTGCTCGATCCACGGTTTAGCCACGTGCCCAGGCCTTTCAGTATATTTACTTAGACATGAATATTATTGATATAATAACTAAAGTCAAGTTGATCAAAAAGAAGGCGCCAAGAGGTGCCTGGCGCCTTCGTAAACCGCGGGTGCTCAGGGCCTTAGGATGCCAGCTTCTCCTCCAGGAGCCGCTGGGCCAGCTTCGGGTCCGCCTTGCCACGCGACGCTTTCATCACCTGCCCCACGAAGAACTGCAGCAGTTTCGTCTCGCCGTGCTTGTAGCGCACCACCTCGGTCGTGTGGGCGCCGAGCACGTCGTTCACCCACGCCGCCAAGACCCCCGCGTCGCCCACCTGCATGACGCCCAGCGCCTCGGCCACATTGCGCGGCTCACCGCCGCGCTCGGCGACCTCGCCGAACACGCGCTTCGCCGCCTGATGGCTGACGGTCCCCCCCCGTACCAGCCCGATCAGATTCGCCAGCGCACCGGGCGGTACGCGGAGGCCGTCGTCGTGATCCTTCGCGTCCGCGAGCACCTCCGTCATGACCCAGTTGGCCGCCGTCTTGGGTTCCGCTCCCGCGTGGACCACGGCTTCGTAGTAGTCCGCCACCGCGCGATCGGCCGTGAGCACCGCGGCGTCGGTGACGCTGAGGGCGTATTTCTCGACGAAGCGCTCGCGCTTTTTCGCCGGCAACTCCGGCAGGAGCGTCTGCTGCTCAGCGATGAACTCCTCGGTGAGCACCAGCGGCGGCAGGTCGGGGTCCGGGAAATAGCGATAGTCGTGGCTTTCTTCCTTGCTGCGCTGCGGCCGCACGTTGTTGGTCTTCGAGTCGTACAGCATGGTCTGCTGCGCGACCGTGCCCCCGCTCTCGAGCACGGCGATCTGGCGATCCCGCTCCACCGTCAGGGCCTTCTCGACATAGGCGAAGGAGTTGATGTTCTTCACCTCGGTCTTGGTGCCGAGCGCGGTGTCGCCGGGGCGGCGCACGGAGACGTTCGCGTCCACCCGCAAGCTCCCCTTTTCCATGTCGCAGTCGGAGATCCCGGCGTATTCGAGCACCTGCTTGAGGGTGAGGAGATAGGTGCGGGCCTCGTGGGGCGACCGGAAGTCGGGTCCCGTAACGATCTCAATCAGCGGCACGCCACAGCGGTTCAGGTCGATCGCCGTCTGTTTCGGGAAGCGGTCGTGCAGCGACTTCCCCGCGTCCTCCTCGACGTGCAGGCGCTGGATCACCGCAGTGGCGATCCCGCGGTCCGGCGACAGATACGACAGCGACCCGTTGGTCGCGAGCGGCTGCTCGAACTGCGAGATCTGGTAGCCTTTCGGTAGATCGGGGTAGAAGTAGTTCTTGCGCGCGAAAACGCTCCGCGGGTGAACGGTGCACCCGACTCCCAGCGCCGCACGTACCGCGAGCTTCAGCGCCTGCTCGTTCGGCACCGGGAGCGCTCCCGGCAAGCCGAGGCATACCGGGCAGACGTTGGTGTTGGGCGGGGCCCCGAAGGCAGCCGAGCAGCCGCAGAACATCTTCGACAGGGTGCGCAGCTGCACGTGCGTCTCGAGCCCGATGACCGTTTCCCAGACGCCTGCCATCACGCCTCCTCGCGGGCCGGCACGGCCCGCTCGAGCGCATAGGCCGCCTCGAGCATCTCGTCCTCGAGGAACGCCTGCCCGATGAGCTGGCCGCCGATCGGCAAGCCCTTGATGCGACCGATCGGCAGGGAGATCGCGGGCAGCCCCGCGAGGTTCGCCGTCACCGTGAAGATGTCGGAGAGGTACATCGCCACCGGGTCGTTGAGCTTCTCCCCCGCCTTGAACGCCGGCGTCGGCGTGGTGGGAGTGAACAGCAGATCCACGCCGCGATCGAAGACGTTGCGGAAGTCCTGCGCGATCAGCGCGCGCATCTGCTGAGCCTTCCGGTAGTACGCGTCGTAGTAGCCCGATGACAGCACGTACGTTCCGACGAGCACGCGACGCCGCACCTCGGGGCCGAACCCTTCGCCGCGCGTGGTGCGGTACAGGGCGCGCACGTCTTCCGATCCGTTGAAGCGCGGGCCGTACCGGGCGCCGTCGTAGCGCGCCAGGTTGGACGATGCCTCGGCGGGCGCGATGATGTAGTAGGTCGCGACCGCGTACGGCGTGTGGGGCAGCGAGACCTCGCGCACCGCCGCGCCCAGCTCGCGCAGCAGGCGGATGGCGCGGTCCGAGGCGCGGCGTACCGCCGGATCCAGGTCCTGCGGGAAGTATTCCTTGGGCACGCCGATCACGAAGCCTTGAAGCGACTCCGGCACGGTGGGCAGGCGCAGCGAGTCGCGCTCTTCACAGGTCGAGTCTTTGGGATCGCGCCCGCTGATCACCGAGAGGACGCGCGCGGCGTCGTGCACGCTCCGGCCCAGGACGCCGATCTGGTCGAGCGACGACCCGAACGCCACGAGTCCGGAGCGACTCACGCGCCCGTAGGTGGGCTTGATCCCCACCACGCCGCACAGCGACGCGGGCTGGCGCACCGAGCCGCCGGTCTCCGAGCCGAGCGCGGCGGGCACCGCGCCCGCGGCGACCAGCGCCGCCGAGCCACCGGATGAGCCGCCTGGCACCCGCGTTTTGTCGAACGGGTGGAACGAGCGGCC
>DASQAM010000610.1:0-4156 GCA_035635735.1 Gemmatimonadales bacterium
ATAGCCTGGGTGGGTCGTGTAGGTGGTCTTGTGGGGTAGGGAGTCGTACACGCGCGTCTTGAGGCTATCGGAGACCAGGATCGAGCGCCACTGACCTCCTTTCTTGTCGACCCACCAATAGGTCCACCAAGGGCCATAGCCGAACGGGGCGTACACCGCGTGGCTCCGGATTCTCGCGATGATACGTCCCTCAGCCACTTCCTTCTCGTCGAGCGCCCAGGCCCCCTTCTCAGGTTGGATGATAGCCCAATCGCCGCTGCCGATGTTGCCTGTGGCGAAATCCACGCGCTGGGAGTCTGCGGCACCGTAGACGCTGTCGTAGTCCAGACCGCGCCCGTATTTCACGATACTGTCGACTGCGATCATGTCCACATCGGCTGGAGTGAACTGCGCCGGCCTCGGGGTCTCGTAATAGTACTGGCAGCCCGCTAAGGCGAGAGCCAGAACACCCGAGCTGACCCTCCAGGACCATCCCTTGCCGCTCGGCATACGACCTCCTTGTCAGGTATCGCCTCACTTCGCCATTTGTACAATCTGCTTCATCCGCCTCACCACCGGTTGCACTGCGGGTTCGGACCCGGACCAGAGGGTCACAACCGCGTTCGCCCAGCGCCGGGCTGTAAGCCCGTCGCCGTGGGTACCCGCGAGGTCCGCACGCAGGGCCATCATGCGTACCAACCCCCCCGCAAGGGGCAGATAACGCAGGAGATAGCTGTGCAGCTTCGCGAGGTTGTTGAGTGGGGCGTCAAGCGTGCGCTCTGCGGCTGCTGTATCACCGACGGCGAGGAGCAAGTGCGCGTCGAGGTACGCTCCATCCGGGGGATAGTCTTCCCGCGACAGCAGCCCGCCGCCTTGCTCGAGCTTGGCGGTGACGGTGGCGCGCGGGCCTGTCGTGTCTCCGTGCGCGAGAGCCCACTGCATGGCCATCAGCCAGGACGGCCCTGGCGGCGTCGCACGGTGCGCTGGACGCGGCCCCATGGCGTCGAACACCAATTCGGCTGGGACGTCGAGGAGCGCGCTCCGCACCGCCGGTCGGGCCGCGGCTGGCAGGCTTGCGGTGCTCCGCTCGACTCGCTGCTCCAGCGCCGCGACACTCTCGGCGGGCGCTCCGACAGAGGCATAGGCGAGAAGCTCGAGGCCCACACGCAAGGCCGCCATTGGTATGGTCACCGACTGATTGTCGGCGCTCGACGGGTATTCCGTTTCAGGGTCTTCCGGGGCTACGAGGCGGGCGGCGAGTGCCGGCCGCCCCAACAGGACGGCCACGCCGGCCGGACCAGCGACCTCCCGTGGTGCGGTGCGCAGTAGCGAGTCGCCGAGCCGACGCGCTCCCTCAAATTCTCCACCCTTCACGAGTAATCGGATGGCGGTGACGACGTCGCCGACGCGATCTTCGGGCCGGTGCTCCAGCCGTTGCGCCGTCCGGATCTCGGTGAGTGCCGAGCGGGTTGCTTCGACCGCAGGCGTGATATTGCCGTTCACTTCGAGCGCGTAGGCGAGCGCGCGGTGAGCGCGAGCGTCGCGGGGAAACGCACCCACCCAGGCTGCAGTAACTTCGATGAGGATGGCTCGATTGCGCCCGACCGCCGCCAGGTGCGGCGGCGAGCCGGCGCTCAGTGTTTCAGCCTGTGCGGCCGGGACGGGGTGAAAGGCGAGCGTGTCTCCCTCGAGCGCGGGGAAGGCGTAGAACGATTCGCCATCGCTCCGCCCTGCGCGCCACCAATAAATTTCGGCCTGCAGGATGCGGGTCAGCCGCTCGGCGGCACGCCTCCCGAAGATGAAGTTGAACGACGGCGCGAGCAGCAGCGCCCGGCGATACGCCAGCACGGCGGTGTGCCAGCTGCCGCGGAACACGTAGCGCGTGCTGTCGACCGAGTCGCGGATCACGACCGGGTCTGCGGCATTGCATTCGGCCAGCCCGTACCATCCCGCGAAACTCGTCGAATCTGCCGCCACCATCTCGCGATACTGTCGACAGGCGTCCGGCCAGCGCCGCTCGAACATGGCCTGCTGGGCGAGCAGGATGGCGCCATCCGCGGTCCCGAGTCTGCCGAGCAGCTCTGCTGTGCGACGCGCGATGACGGTGCGATCGCGCGTCGCGTCCGGCGTGGAATCCGCGGCCCACAGCAGCGCCTGCCCCAGTCCCAGATAAGCGCGGGCGAAGCCCGAATCGGCCGTGACGGCTGCCCGGAACTCGCGAGCGGCGCGGCCCAAATCCCACTCCCGAAGGGCCCTTTCGCCGAGCGCGTAGGCGCGCAGGGCCCGCAGGGAGCGCGTCTGTTCCGCGCCGGCGCCCCGAGCCGCGCCGGGACCGGCGCCCAACAACGAATCGGCCAGCGCGTTGAAGGCCGCTCCGATCGCACCGGTCGCCGCTACGCGCGTCGTGATCTCCCGCACCGGTGTGCCACCGCGCGCGACGTCGTACAAGCCCGCCGTGAGACGGAGCGTGTCCCCGAAGCTCCACAACTGCCCCATCACCAGCTTCCCCGCGCCCAATCGCCGGGCGATCGCGACGGCGGTGTCAAACGGAATGCGGAACGGCGCGCGGGCACCGTGGCGTGCCAGCGCGTCGTAGACGCGCGTCTTGTCGGCCAGCCGGACTTCAATCCAGCGCGCAAAGCCCTCGGTCAACAGCTCCGCGCAGTCGGCCCCGTCGAGCGTGCTTTGCTGGCCGCCCTCGCGATGCGCGAAGGGAAGGATTGCGTAGCGGGCCGTGTCGAGGGCCACTCGCCTACCACAGGGGGGCGGGGACCCGTCGGGGCACTGCCCGGATGCGAGAGTGGGGAGACCGGTGACCAGGGCGAGGACGGCCGCGACGATCGACGCGCGCGTCCTCACACCCCCCCCGCGGTGAACGGCAGCAGCGCGGCCCGCATCTCCCCAGCGCGCTGCCACCGCTCGGCGCGCGATTTCGAGAGCGCCCGCGCCACCACCGCGGCGAGCTCCGCGGGCACGTCGCGCCGCAGGCCGTGCAAGTCGGGCGCGGGGTTGTGCTGATGCATGTCGAGCACGGCCGCGGCACTGGGCGAAGAGAACGGCGGGCGGCCCGCGATACACTCGAACAGCACCACGCCGAGGGAGTAAAGATCCGTGCGGCCGTCCACATCGGGGACTCCCTGCGCCTGCTCCGGACTCATGTACTCCTCGGTGCCGACCACGAATCCGCTGCGGGTCACGCGATCATCGCCCGAGCTCGCGATGGCCCGCGCGATCCCCAGGTCCACCAGAACCGCGCCTTGGGGAGGGGGCGCGAGCAGGATGTTGTCCGGCTTGATGTCACGGTGGGCGATACCGTGTGCGTGCGCGTGCTCCAGGGCGTCGAGCACTTCCGCGGCGATCGCGACCGCACTCGAAATCGAGAGGCGGCTCTCTCGGCGCAACGCTTGGCGGAGGGTTTCACCCGGGAGGTACGGCATCACGTACCAGAGCAGGTAGTCGGCTTCGCCGCTGTCCATCATCCGGGCGATGTGCGGGTGATTGAGCTGCGAGGCGTAGCGGATTTCGCGGAGGAAACGGTCGGCCGCTACCGAGACGGCCAGCTCGGGGTGCAGCACTTTGATGGCCACCTGGGCCCCGCTCGGGTCTCTGCCCGAAAAGATGGACGCGTTCCCACCTCGACCCACCGCGGAGAGCACGGTGTAGCGGTCGCCTAGGGCTTTACGCACCCGCTCGATCAGATCGCGTCCCGGCATGGCGTCCCGTCCCGCCGGTGGCGCCGTGCGGGACCAAGCTAACAATAGGGGCCCGCTCCGGGCGCGCTAGATTGCCCGCACATGGCGAGGATTGAAGCGGTTCAGGGGGACATCACGACGCAAGCCGTGCACGCCATCGTCAACGCGGCGAACACGACACTGTTGGGAGGCGGCGGCGTGGACGGCGCGATCCACCGCGGGGCTGCTACGTCACCTCGTTCCAGCTCGCGGCCGAACGGGGGCTTCGATCGATCGCCTTCCCGTCGATCAGCACGGGAGCGTATGGCTATCCCATTGCCCGCGCGGCGGAGATCGCCGTCGCGACGGTGCGGGACGAGCTCGGGGAACCGACGTCGCTGGAGCTCGTGCGGTTCGTGTGCTTCAGCGCGGCGGACCTGGCAGTGTATCGGGGGCTGCTAGACGGCTGAGCCCCGCCCGCGCCGCCACGACGTACGGCGCGAGGT
>DASQAM010000611.1:0-5573 GCA_035635735.1 Gemmatimonadales bacterium
GCTCCTGACCAAGGACGCCAAGGGCTCGATCACGAACGTCGCTCACTGGGGTAAGCGCACCCTCTCCTACCCGATCAAGAAGAAGGACACGGGCTACTACGTGGTCGCGCAATTCGAGACCGCCGCGGAACTCCTGCCGGAGTACGAGCGCGCCGTGAAGCTCGAGGAAGGGGTGGTGCGGTTCCTGGTCGTCGTGTCCGAGGGCCTGCCCGCGAAGCCCGAGCCTGCGCCCGCGGTGATCGCGGCCGAGGTCGTGGTGGACGAGATCGAGGAGGATGAAGCGTGAGACGGCCCGCGAAGACGTGCCCCGTGTGCGAGTCCGGGGTCCGGGTGCTCGACTACAAGGATGATCGCACGCTCGGGCGGTTTCTGACCGAGCGCGGCAAAATTCTTCCGAGTCGGTTGTCGGGGATGTGCGCGCGACACCAGCGCCAGCTCGCCACGGCGATCAAGCGGGCGCGCCAGCTCGCCCTGCTGCCCTACATCAAGGGGTACGTCGGCTGAGTCGCTGGCGCCTCGCGGTCGGCGTGTTGCTGTTCGCCGCCCTGGCGCCGTTGAGTCTCGTGGCGCTGCCGTTGGCCGCGCTCCTGGTCGCCGCGCGGCCGGCGACGCGGGGTGAGTGGGTGGCGGTGGCGCTCGCCGGGGGCGCTGCAGTGGCGCTCCTGGCCGGTCCGGAGAACGGCGTGTTCGACGCCCTGACTCGCACCTGGATCGTGCTGGTGACGGCGGCGTTCGCCGCGGGCGCGAGGCTCTCGCGCAAGGGCTTCTGGCCGCTGGCCCTGCGAGCGTGCCTCTACGCCGCCGCAGGCGTCACGGTCCTGGTGGCTCGGAGCCACGCGGGGCCCGCGCTCTGGACGGAAGTACAGTGGGAGGCGACGCGCGACGCGAGCCGGGCCATGCGGTACGTGGTCGAAGTCGCGCCCGGTCTCTATCCCGCGTTCGAGCCCGCCGTGCGCCTGCTCGCGGCGTGGCCGCTCTGGCTCCTGGTCGAGAGCCTGGTGGGGCTGGCGCTGGCCTGGCGCAGCCACGCCGTCATCGCGCGCACGCCGCTCTCGGCGGCCGGTATCAACCATTGAGAGGAACGACGGACCATGGAAGTCATCCTGCGAGAAGACGTGCAGCACCTTGGCGCCGCCGGCGACGTGGTCAAGGTCAAGGACGGCTACGCACGCAACTACCTGCTGCCGAAGGGCCTTGCCTACCCGGCGACCGACGCGAACAAGAAGAAGATCGCCTACGAGGCGCAACGCATCGCGAAGCAACGCGCGGCGGAGAAGGGCGCCGCGGAAACCGAGGCGACCCGCATCGCGGAGGTCCACCTCACCTTCACGGTGAAGGTGGGTGAGGAGGACAAGCTGTACGGTTCCGTGACCGCGAGCGACGTGCAGCGCAAGCTCGAGGAGCTCGGGATCCGCGTCGACAAGCGCCGGGTAGACCTCCCGGAGCCGATCCGGGAGCTGGGCGAGTTCCGGGTCGGGATCAAGCTCCACCCCGACGTGCGCCCCGAGATCCAAGTGAGCGTGGTGAAGGAATAAGGGCCCGGGGACGACGGAACAAACGGGTGACAGTCGCGCTATGACTAGCAGACGGAGCGGGCGCCCGCCGGAGCGTGCGGGGGGAGACGCGCTGGCAGCTCTCCGACTGGTGACGGCCGCGCTCGCCGACCGCAAGGCCCTGGACCCGATGGTGCTCGATCTGCGGGGCCTGACCGCTGCGGCCGACTACTTCGTCATCGTTTCGGGCACGTCGGACGCCCACGTGCGGGGCATGGCGGAGCACCTCATGGAAGCGCTGGCGCCGCGTGGCGTCGTGCCGCATCATGTCGAGGGGCTCACACAGGGTCGGTGGGTGCTGCTGGATTACGTGGATTTCGTGGTCCACGTCTTTCATCCGGAATTGCGGGAGTTCTACCAGCTCGAGCGCCTGTGGGGCGATGCACCCGTGCTGGCGGCGGGCGCCCCGGACAGCGGGTCGAAAGGATGATGGTCATGCGACGCATGTGCGGGATCGCGGCGGCGCTCGCGCTGTTTGGCGCGGCGCCGCTTGCAGCGCAGTACTTCGGAAAGAACAAGGTCCAGTACAAGGCCTTCGATTTCCGGATCATCCAGACCGAGCACTTCGAGGTCTACTACTATCCGGCCGAGCGGACGGCGGCCTTGGACGCCGCGCGCATGGCCGAGCGGTGGTACGCCCGCCTGTCCCGCATCCTGCACCACCAGTTCCAGGGCCGGAAGCCGATCATCCTGTACGCATCGCAGTCGGACTTCCAACAGACGAACGTCACTGACGTCTTCGAGGGCCTTCAGGGCAGCACCGATTTCTTCAAGCATCGGATGGTGCTGCCGTTCACGGGCTCGTACCCCGAGTTCGAGCACGTGCTCGGCCACGAGATGGTGCACCAGTTCCAATTCGACGTGATCAGTCGCGGCCACATCGGCAGCGGCGTCCAGACGCTGGTCAACGCCAACCTACCCCTGTGGTTCATGGAAGGGATGGCGGAGTATCTCTCCATCGGCCCGATCGACCCGCTCACGTCCATGACGCTGCGGGACGCCTCCCTGGAAGGCCACCTGCCCACCATCGAGGAGATGACGTACGACCCGCGGATCTTCCCATACCACTTCGGCCACGCGCTGCTTGCCTACGTCGGAGAGAAGTGGGGTGATGAGGCGATCGGGCAGATCCTCCAGGCGGCGGTTGCCAGCGGCGTCGAAGGCGGCTTCAAGCGGGCGCTCGGCATCACGCTCGACGACCTGTCGAGCGAGTGGCGCGACGCGGTGCAGACGACCTACCTGCCCCAGCTCGCCGACCACTATCGGGCGCGCCGCATCGCCCAGCCGCTACTGACCGAGAAGCGCTCCGAGGGCACGCTGCATCTCGCCCCCGCTCTGTCGCCCGACGGACGCGACATCGCCTACTTCAGCGAGAAGAATTCCTTCTTCGTGGATCTCTACCTCGCCGACGCGGAGACCGGTCGGGTCAAGCGACGGCTCGTCAAGTCCACGCTGAACTCGAACTACGAGAGCCTCCGCTTCATCAATTCGGCCGGCTCGTTCTCGCCCGACGGGCGCTACTTCGCTATCGCCGCGAAGCACAACGACCGCGACGATCTCGTGATTCTCGACGTGAAGAAGGACGAAGAGGTCCGCCGCATCCGGGTCCCGCTCAATGGGCTCACGACGCCGTCGTGGTCGCCCGACGGGAAACGGCTGGTGTTCACCGGGTACGACGGCGGCCTGTCGGACCTGTTCGTCGTGAACGCCGACGGCACGAACCTCCACCGCCTGACGAACGACAAGTACGCCGACCTCGAGCCGTCCTGGTCCCCCGACGGCAAGACCATCGCCTTCGTCACCGATCGCAGCCCCGCAACGGACTTCGAGGCACTCAAGTTCGGCAACCTGCGCATCGCCCTGCTCCACCTGGACAACGGGTCAATCGATATCCTCCGGAACATGGACCAGGGGAAGAACATCAATCCCGCCTGGGCCCCGGACGGCCGTTCGCTGGCGTTCGTCTCCGACCGCAACGGGATCAGCAACATCTTCCTGTACGAGTTGTCGGACGGGAAGATCTACCAGCTCACCGACGTGTTCACGGGGGTCTCCGGCATCACCGCGCTGTCGCCGTGCCTCTCCTGGGCGCACGAGGCGGATCGCCTCGCGTTCGCCTACTATGAAGACGGCGAATACAACGTGTACGCGGTCGACAATCCGCGATCCCTGAAGCGGCAGCCATACCAGGCGCCGGCCATGCCGCTGGTGACGTCGCTCCTCGCCGCCGAGCGCCGCGCGCTCGCCGGGCCGACGGCGGTCGCCGCCGCCGCGCCCGCGGACACGGGGCCCCGCGCCGGCACGTCCGTGTACCACTCGCCCAAGGGGTTCCGGGCATCCGGCGCCACGCCGCAGACGTCCGATACCAGCGCCGCACCGGCGCCGGTCTCGGTGAAGAGCCTCATCGACTCATCGCCCGCGCTACCGGACACGAGCGAGTTCACCTTCAAGCCCTATCGCACCCGGTACAGCCCGGACTACGTGGCCCAGCCGACCATCGGGTACGAGCGGGACAACTTCGGGCGCGGCTTCTTCGGCGGCACCGCGATCTCGCTGTCGGATATCCTCGGCAACCACACGATGGTGTTCTCGGGCTCGGTGAACGGCCGGCTGAGCGAAGCCCAGGTCCTCGCGGTCTACGTCAACCAGGCGCACCGCCTGAACTGGTATTTCGGCGGCTCGCAACAGCCGCTGTACTACTACCTGCCGGCGGGGGTGCAGCAGGTGGCCCCGGACACGTTCATCGTCACCCAGCAGATCGAGCGTTTCGTGATCCGCGATGCGTTCGCGCAGTCGTACTACCCGTTCAGCCGCTTCACGCGGGTGGAGTTCGGCGGCCACTTCTCGAACATCAGTCAGGCGATCCTGCAGCAGGGCAACCTGGTCGCTTATGATCCCGGGACAAACCAAAACTTCCTGCTCGGCGTCGGGGATCCCGTCACGGTCAACGGACCGTCCGTCAGCTTTTACGGTCCCACGGTCGCGCTGGCCCACGACAACGCGCTGGGCGGGTGGGTGGGACCGTTCGCGGGGTCCCGCTGGCGGATCGAGGCCTCCCCTAACTTCGGCGCTTGGCAATTCACCCAGGGCCTGGTCGACTGGCGGCGCTACTTCTTCGCCCGGCCGTTTACCTTGGCGTTGCGAGGCGAGGTTATCGGCCGCTTCGGACGGGACGCCGACCTGTTCCAACAGTTCCTCGGGACAACCGAGCTGATCCGCGGCTATACCGCCGGGTCGGTTATCAACCACGAATGTATCAGCAGCGCCACGCAGAACAGCTGCCCGGAGCTCGACCAGCTCATCGGCTCGAGTCTGGCCGCGGTAAACGCCGAGTTGCGCTTCCCCCTGACCCGCAGCCTGGTGCTCGGCTTCCTTCCCGTGGGGCTCCCCCCCATTGAGGGCGCCATCTTCTACGACGCGGGGCTCGCCTGGAACTCGAACTCCAAGGTCCTCTGGAGCCGCACTCCCGCCCAGGAAGCCCAGGGCGGGCTCTACCGCGCCCCGCTGCGCAGCTGGGGTGGTTCGATCCGACTGAACGCTCTGGGTTTCGTGGTGCTCCGGCTTGACTACACCAAGCCGTTGAGCCGGCCGCACAACGACCCTTACTGGACGGTGAGCCTCGGCCCAACGTTCTAACTCCGCATCGCTAAACCACTTGTCATGGCCTCGCTGGTTGCCTATCTTGTCCGGCGAGGCCATTTGCGCACCTGCGGATCGTACCTCCTCCTAGCCAGCCTGGCGCTCTGGGGCTGTCGGTCCCGGGCGCCCGCCGCACCATCGTCGCAACCACCTGCCAAGCAACCACCTGCAAAACAAGCGGTTAGTCGAGCAGCCGCCGGCGCCGCCCGTACCGCTGGGGTCGCCATCCGCATCCCCACCAAGGGGGGAGCCCCCCGGGTGTACCGGCTCCCCTCCATGGTCGAGGTCCCCACCGCAATTCGTGGCAAGCTCCCTCCCGTCACCCGCGTGATCGGGCTCGACACCGAAGCAGAGTTCCTCTACGTCACGACTGCCACGAAG
>DASQAM010000612.1:0-5901 GCA_035635735.1 Gemmatimonadales bacterium
ACCTCGCGCCCCTCGGCGTCGGTCAGGTGGAGAGCCCCGAGCAGCCGGAACTCGATCATGCGAGGCCCCTTCGGCGCTGGCAGAGCCGCAACCGTCACCGCCATCGGTGACGGACCGGTCACGTCCTGGTGACGCGCCCGGTGCAAACTGGCTCCGTCCACATGCAAGCTACCGGTCGTTACGGAGCAAGGCAATCAACACAGGGAGGTGGCCGATGCAACCGATCGAAAGAATCATCCTGCTAGCGGTGCTGGCGGCGCTGGCCCAGGCGTGTGCATCCGACAAGGCCGTGATGGGCCCTTCCGCCTCGACGAAGTTGGCGGCGGATGCGGCGGGCGAGCAGCCGCAATACGGCCCGTGGGGCGCGCCGATGAACCTCGGCCCAGTCGTCAATTCCCCGTACAACGACAACAGTCCGGCGATCTCCAAGGACGGCCTCAGTCTGTACATCACCTCTTCGCCCTCCCCCCCACCTCCCGGCGTCCGTCCGGGAGGTCGGGGCGGGGCCGACATCTGGGTCTCACAACGAGCGAGCACTGACGCCCCCTGGGGCCCGCCGGTTGACTTGGGGCCGAACATCAACACGGGCGGGGCCGACGGCGTCCCCAACCTCTCCATCGACGGTCACCGAATGTATTTCCACAGTACCGGGCGGGGCGGCTGCGGCGCCGCCGACCTGTTCGTCTCGCGGCGCCAGGACGCGCGGGACGACTTCGGGTGGGAGTTGCCGGAGAATCTCGGGTGCGTCGTGAACTCGCCGTTCGCCGACAACGGCCCCGTCATCTTCGAGGACGACGCTACGGGGATCACGACCCTGTACTTCAACAGTCTCCGACCCGGCGGGCTCGGGGACGCCGACATCTACGTGAGCACGCTCCAGGCCGACGGCACCTTCGGCCCGGCCGCGCTCGTGCGCGAGCTCAGCAGTCCGTTCCGGGACACCCGCGTTGCCATCCGGCGCGACGGGCTCGAGATCTTCCTCTCCACCGGTCGCCCCGGCGGCGTTGGCAGTGAGGACATCTGGGTGTCGACGCGTGCCACGACGCTCGATCCGTGGTCGCCACCGGTCCCACTCGGCCCGGTCGTCAACAGCCCATCCTTCGACGGTGGCCCGGCGCTCTCGTTCGATGGGACAGAGCTCTACTTCCACTCGGATCGGCCCGGCGGTTTCGGTGGCTACGACCTGTACGTGACGACGCGCGCGCGGCTCCGCGGGCCTGATACGGCAGAGAATGGCCGGGACGAGACGCACCAGAGGGGGAAGGGCAAGGAACGGGAGTAGCGTCGCGGCGCGGGCGTTGGGAGCACACGCCCGCGTTGACCCTGGTACCCGTGGTGGCAAAGGCGGTCTTTCTGTGAATGGGAGGTTGTATGAACACGCGGGCTTTGTCGTGGGCACTCGTCCGGGCTGTAGAGTGGGCCATGAGTAAAGAGTGGCATCTGTCGAGAGCAACCCTCCCCGGCGTGGTCAGCGCCTGTCTTGTGATCTTGGCGCTGACCGCTGCCTGCGGCGACCAGGCACTCGGACCAGCCATCGGCGTGGTCCAGGTGAGCGTCACGACCACGGGGGTAGAGCTGGATGCGAACGGCTACAACGTCGCCATCGACGGCGGCGTGAGGCATGCCCTCCCGGTGAACGGCACGACGACATTTCCTGGGCTGAGCCCGGGCAGCCACAGCGTCCTGCTCGCCGGATTCGCATCCAACTGCGGCGCCGTTGGCGCCACCAACCCGCGCTCGGTGGAGGTCGTCGCGGGTGACACGGCCCTCGTCGCCTTCTCGGTCACCTGCGCCGCGACCACGGGGAGCCTTGTCGTTACTGTCGGCACCACCGGCGCCAACCTCGATCCAGACGGCTATAGCCTGAGCGTGGATGGAGCTGCGGGACAGGCCCTTCCTGTGAACGGGGCGGTCACTATCGCCGGGCTAGCCGCCGGGAGCCACCACGTGAGCGTGAGCGGGGTCGCGACGAACTGCACTGCGAGCCCCCCGAGCCCGATCTCTGTTACCATAACTGCCGCCGTGTCGACGCAGCTCGATGTCGCGGTCGCCTGCGTCCAGACCGTCCCACGAACCGGGCGGATCGCGTTCATCAGCGAGAGCGGGTGTGGCATCGACTACGTTGGCAACATTGTGGGCACCTGCGTGGAGGACATCTACGTCGCGAATGCTGATGGCTCGAACCCTGTCCGGCTCACCACGACCTCGGGCGACTACGCCGGCCCCGTCTGGTCGCCGAACGGCTCTCAGGTCGCCTCCGGCGGTTACGTCGTGAACGCGGACGGCTCGAACCCGTATTGGCTCCCGGGCACCCCCGTCTGGTCGCCCGACGGGTCGCGGATTGCCTTCAGCAACTCCGGACAGATCTATCTCATGAACGCCGACGGGACGAACCCCGCCCAGGTTACCAGCAACGGCGGGATTACCCCCGCCTGGTCGCGCGATGGAGCCCGTATTGCCTTCAGTAACTCCGGACAGATCTATCTCATGAACGCGGATGGGACCAACGTCACCCCTCTTACCGCCAATTCGGAGGTCGTCGACGCCTGGGGACCGATCTGGTCGCCGGCCGGGGCGAAGATCGCATTCCAGACGTACGGCCAGATGTACGTTATGAACGCCGACGGGACAAACCTCGTTCGGCTCTTCAACCCGACCGCCGGCTTTGTCGGAGAACCGATCTGGTCACCGGATGGGACGAAGCTTGTCTTCAGCTATTCGTCAAACCAGATCTACGTGGTGAACGTGGACGGGACGAACCTCATCCGGCTCGGAATCAGTGAGCCGAGCGGCTTCGGGGAACCGAGCTGGTCGCCGGATGGAACGAGGATTTTGCTCACCACTTACCTGGTGTGGGGCTATGTCTACGTCGTGAACGCGGACGGATCCAACCTTCACAAGCTCGCCCCTGCGTACGGTCGGGCGACCTGGTCTCCCGACGGGACGGCGATCGCTCTCGGCGCCATCTACGGGGGAGGCTCCTTTCCGACAATGTCCACGATGAACCCCGACGGCACGGGTCTCGCTATGGTTTGCAGCTGCGACCCCAACGCCCTCATGTCGTTCGATCCTGCGTGGCGGCCCTTGAGAGTTGCGACCCAGGCCACTGCGGTCAACCGGACGAGAGGGCATTGAGGAGTGACGCAACGCGTGTGACCCCATGGACACGAATCAGAGGTCCGGCGCTCTCATTCGAGACGCACCAGAGGGGGATGGGTAACGAACAGGAGTAGCGGCAGGGGGGGCGGGCGCTGAGACCTCGCGCCCGGCGTTGCTCCCACGCCGCGAGAGGGCTGACGAGCGTCCGATCGTGAGACAGCCGGCCGGCGAGCGGCCGCCGTTGACCCGGCCGGCCCGCCGGTTACCTTCCAAGCCTGAGATGAGCCGGCCCGACCGCACGATCATCCTGGACGCCCGCGCCATGTCGCGGGCGTTGCAGCGTATGGCAGTGGAAGTGCTCGAGCTCTCCCATGGCACCGACGATCTCGCGCTCATCGGCATCCAGCGGCGCGGTGTCGAGCTCGCCGAGCGAATCGCCAAGCTCATCGAGAAGGACGAGGACGTGCTCCTCCCCCGCGGCGCCCTCGACATCACGCTGTACCGCGACGACCTCGAGACCGTGGGCCCCAAGCCGGTGATCGGTGAGACCCGCATCCCGGGGGACCTCGCCGGCAAGCACGTCGTGATCGTGGACGACGTGCTCTACACCGGCCGCACGGTCCGCGCGGCGCTCGATGAGCTCGCCGACTTCGGCCGCCCCAAGCGCATCTCGCTCTGCGTGTTGGTGGATCGCGGCGGGCGTGAGCTGCCGATCCAGCCGGACATCGTCGGCAAGCAGGTCAAGGTGAACAGCGGGGAGCGGGTCGACGTACTGGTCGAGGAGCGGGACGGGCGCGACGAGGTGGACCTGGTGCGTCCGGGAGCCTCGGCATGACGGCGCCCCCGCTCGGCAAGGACCTCGTCGGGCTCGAAGACCTCTCGGCAGACCAGATCCGGCTCATCCTCGATACCGCCGAGCCCTTCAAGGAAGTCTCCGAGCGGCCCATCAAGAAGGTCCCGGCGCTCCGCGGGAAGACCATCGTCAATCTGTTCTTCGAAGCGTCCACGCGTACGCGGATCTCGTTCGAATTCGCGGAAAAGCGCCTCTCCGCCGATACGGTCAACGTGGCGGCAAGCGGCAGCTCGGTACAGAAGGGCGAGACCCTGGTCGACACCGCCCGAAACCTCGAGGCAATGCGGATCGACATGGTGGTCATCCGCCATCCCTCCTCCGGCGCCGCCGAGTTCTTGGGCAACCGGATTCGTTCCAACGTCATCAACGCCGGCGACGGCACGCACGAGCATCCGACGCAGGGCCTGCTCGATCTCCTGACCATCCGCGACAAACACGGGAGAATCGAGGGCATCAAGGTGTGTCTCGTGGGCGACGTCCTGCACTCGCGCGTCGCCCGCTCGAACATCTGGGGGCTCCTCAAGCTCGGGGCCGAAGTCGGCGTGTGCGGCCCCGACACGCTCCTGCCGCGCGGCATCGAGGAGCTCGGCGTATGCCGCTTCCGTCGCATCGAGGAGGCGATCGAGTGGGCCGACGTGCTGAACGTGCTGCGGCTTCAGCTCGAGCGGATGGAAATGGGATTCATCCCGAGCGTGCGGGAGTACTACCGCGTCTTCGGCGTCACCGCCGAGCGGCTCGAAAAGGCGGCACGCCCCTTGACCATCATGCACCCGGGGCCCATGAATCGCGGCGTGGAGATCGATTCACGGGTCGCCGACGGGCCGCACAGCGTGATCCTCGACCAGGTGACGAACGGCGTCGCCGTCCGGATGGCTGTGCTGTACCTGCTGGCCGGCGGGCGACCCGAGCTGGCCGACGTGGCGAAACGGTCCGGAGGCCCGGAGTGATGCGATCGTTGCTCCTGAAGGGCGGCCGCGTGATCGACCCGAGCCGGGGCTTTGACCAGGTCGCGGACGTCCTCATTCAGGACGGGAAAATCGCCGCGGTTGGCCCCGGGCTCGGGACGCCCGACGGCGCCGAGGTTCGAGACGTGGGGAACAAGATTGTCGCCCCCGGGCTCGTGGACGTGCACGTCCACCTGCGCGAGCCCGGCAACGAGGACGTCGAAACGATCGCGTCGGGCGCAAGGGCCGCCGCGGCGGGCGGGTTCACCACCGTGTGCGCCATGCCGAACACGGATCCCGTCACCGACAACCAGGCAGCCGTCGGCTTCATCGTGCGCCAGTCGGTCCGTGCCGGGCTCACGCGCGTGTACCCGATCGGGGCCATCTCGGTTGGCCAGAGGGGAGAGCGGCTCTCCGAGTTCGGTGAGATGGTCGGAGCCGGCGCCGTGGCCGTCTCCGACGATGGCAAGCCCGTCGTCTCGAGCCACCTCATGCGCACCGCGCTCGAGTACGCGCGCACCTTCGAGATCCCGGTCGCCGACCACTGCGAGGAGCCGACGCTCGCCGCGGGCGGCGTGATGCACGAGGGACTGGTCGCCGCCCGGCTGGGTCTCAAAGGCATCCCGGCGGCGGCCGAAGAGATCATGGTGGGACGCGACGTGCTGCTGGCCGGCCTCACCGGCGGGCACGTCCATCTGTGCCACGTGTCCACGCGTGGCTCGGTCGCCCTCATTCGCCACGCCAAAGAGCAGGGGGTCCGCGTCACCGCCGAGGTCACACCGCACCACCTCACGCTCACCGACCGCGACTGCGAGCGCTACGATACGCACGCCAAAATGAACCCCCCGCTGCGCGAGGCGGCGGACGTCGCGGCGCTGCGCCAGGCGCTCAAGGAGGGCGTGATCGACTGCATCGCCTCCGACCATGCCCCGCATGCCTACGACGCCAAGGAAGCCGCCTTCGACGACGCGCCATTCGGGATCGTCGGGCTGGAGACCGCGTTCG
>DASQAM010000613.1:0-7309 GCA_035635735.1 Gemmatimonadales bacterium
GCCCCTCCTGCTGCTTGTGGAACTCGATGTAGAAGCGGAGCGCATCGTTGATCCAGCGCGCCTGTGGCGCACCCGAGTGCTGCAGCCGCGTCGTCTCGTGCTGGGCGAGCACCACCTGGCGGGTGACGTCGAGGCCCACCAGCTCGGTCGGCAGCTCGGCACGGAGCACGATGTCCAGCGCCTCGGGGTCACACCACGCGTTGAACTCGGAGTAGCGCGTCGTATTTCCCTTGGCGCCCACGTTGCCGATCATCGCGATGTGGCGCGCGACCTTGGCCCGCACCAACTCCGGATCGCCGCGCAGCGCGAGCGCCAGGCTCGTCACCGGGCCGAGCGTCACCAGCGTGACCGGTTCGGGCTGCTCGGCCAGCAGGCGATCGAGCGACTTCACGAAGTCGAGGATCACGCCCGCGGGCGGCAGCTCCGCGTATCCCAGGCCCGACTCACCGTGCGTGTCGCGCGCCACCGCCAGCGGCCGCTTGAGCGGGCGCCGGGCGCCCACGGCCAGGGTCGTGCGCTTCCCGGCGCGACGCAGGATTGCGACGGCGTTCCGAAACGCGTTCTCGACCACCGTGTTGCCGTAGGAGACAGAGATACCGCGGATGTCCAGCTCCGGCGACGCCAGCGCCAACAACAGCGCCAGCATGTCGTCGATGCCGGGGTCGGAGTCGATAATGATCGGAAGCGGGACGGCGGCCGGGGGAGTCGTACGATCGGTCACAAACTGAAGGCTAGGGAGCGCGAACCTCGTTTGCAATAGTGTCGTGCAGCTTCCGGAACTCCTCCGCCCCGCCGAAGCCAAAGAGCCGCTCGATCACCCGGCCCTTGCGGTCGAGCAGCACGGAGTAGGGCAGGCCCCGATAGTGATAGAGCTGCTTCATGCGGCCGCCCCCTACCAGGATCGGGAACGGCGGCCGGTACTCTCGCACGAACGCCAGCATGCGCCGCGAGTCCACGTCGTCCGACACCCCCGCGATCTCGAAATCCCTGCGGTCGAACTCGCGGTACAGCTCGGCCATGTGGGGGAATTCCTCGCGGCAGGGGTCGCACCACGACGCCCAGAAGTTCACCAGCGTGACCCTACCGGCGAATCGCGCTAGCGTGACCGTGTCGCCCGCGAGGTCGGGCAGCGCGAACCCGGGACCGAACTGCTCCCGGGTGGCGGGTGCGACGCGGTCGGCACCAGCGAGCAGCGAGTCGGCGTCGAACACGGCGAGCGCGCCGCTCGCGTTCACCGCCACCGCCGTTTCGCGGGGACCGAGGTGCCGGGTCGCGAGGATCGCGCCCGTCGCCGGGTCGAGCACGTCCACCCGCAGCCGCGTCGCGGCGGAATCGTCGGAGCCGAGGGCGTACAGCCGGCCGTCTGGAGGGGGACCGAGCGCGAGCGCGACGTTGACGAGCGCCGCCTTAAGCCGCAGCTCAGCGCCCTTAGCCGGGAGGAACTCGGGATCGGGCTCGCTCGGGAACAGCCCACGCTTAGTGGTCCAGGCGAGCTGGCCCCCGGGCCCGTACTTCTGGATCTCGTCGCGCACCAGCGGCGCGTAGTACACCGCCCCATCCCCTCCCACGGCCACGGCGCCCGCGTTCACCACGTAGTCGAGCAGCGGCGTCGCCGGCCGGCGGATCGTGGCGAGTCCGCCGGTGGGCCGGCCCATGGTATCGAGCAGCCGGATCAGGGGTGCCGTGTCGGGCTCGGGGGTGCTGAGCTGGGGCACGTAGTAGGGCGAACGGGTGGCGACCACGCGGCCCCCCCCGCCCGCCCCGCCTCCCCCGCCGCCCGCGGCGTACAGCGACGCGACGTCCGGGCTCTCCCATTCGCGCACCACGCGCCCCCCCTCACTGGTATCGACCACTACGCCCTCGCCCGTGCGCTCGGTGACGAGCAGCTCGGCCGGGCCGAGCGGCGCCACAGCCATGGGGGTGGCGAGGCGGGGATTCGAGATTCGGTGCGTGACGTGCAGCTCGTGATCGAACGCCACGAGCCGGCTGTGCTCGGGATCGGGCGCCCACGACAGGCCGCCCAGCGACGCGGCCGGCGAGCGGCCGAGAAAGAGGAGGGTGAAGCGGGGCGCCGGGGGGCGGCAAGCGATGACCGCCAGGAGCAGGGCGGCCCCGCCCCCCGTCGCTCGCCGCATCAGGTAGCGGCCGTGACCGTCTTGATCTCGATCGTGTGCAGCCCGCTCACCAAGCGATGCGTGCCCGTCACCTTCACCTTGCTCTCCGCAAACGGAATGAGCTTCGAGTTCTGCGGATCGCCCGGCTTCGAGCTGACCGGCAAGTAGATCGTGCCGTCGCTCGAGAGTATGCCGAGCGGCACACCCGCCTTGGCGCATGCCTGAGCGCACGCTTTATGGCCCGCGCCCGAGGCGCCGTTGGTCGTGTTGCAGTTCAAGTCGACCACCTGGCCGGTGATCGTCATCTCGTCGCCCGCCATCTTCTCGTGCGCCTGCGCCGCCAGAGAGGGCAGCGCGCAGAACGCCAGGACCGCGGTTGTGGCGAGAATGCGCTTCAGCATCGTTCATCCTCCTGTGGGTGAGTTCCGAACAACCTGCGAGAACCGAAGGAGCAACCAACTGCTCCCGTCTACCATACGTCTCGACCGGGGGTTCCAGATTTCGCGTATATTGGCGCCATGGCCGAGGCCTATCGCGAACTGCTGGATACGTTTGGCCGCGGCTGGGAGCGCGGCGCCGTTGATGAGATTGCTTCCGTCTTCGCCCCCGATGCGGTGTTTCTCGAGACTCCTTTCAGCGCCAAGACCGTCGGCATCGACGCGATCCGTGCCTACTGGCAGGATACGCCGCAGAACCAGGCCGATGTGACGTTCAAGTCCGGCGAGGTGTATGTCGCGGGCCCCTGGTTCGCGACCGAGTTCCGCTGCACCTACCGCCGGCGCCGCAGCGGGGACTGGGTGGACGCCCGCGGGGCGATCTTCTGCGAAACGAAGGACGGCAAGATCACCGAGATGAGGATGTACTGGCAAAGAGCCTAGATCCCCTGCCGGCTCCTCACGTACTCGAGCGCCTGCTCCATCAGCTCGGCGCTGCGCAGTCCCACCCGCATAGCTTGAGCGACGGCGTCTTCTTCTTCCAGCCCCTGTTCCAGCATGAAATAGGGAATGAGACCGGCCCCGACCCGGTTGCCGCTCGAGCAGTGTACGAACGCTGCCCGCTTGCCGGCCAGCTCGCGCACGGCTTCTATCAGACGGCCGAACGTGGAGTCGCTGACCGCGCCGTGCCCCACGGGAACGTTCCGGTACTCGAGCCCCGCCTGAATCACGGCGTCGGGCGTCTTGAACGGACGCGGCTCCATGGCTTCGCGGATGTCGATCACCACCTCGCATCCGGCGCCCTTCAGTGCCGCGAGGTGCTCAGGCGCAGGCTGCCCTCCCGTCACGATCCCGTGGATCGGCTCGCACGCGTTAGGGACGCCGGCGATGGCGTCGAGCAGTTGGCTCATTGGGATGGCGGCGGCTAGCTTAGGCCGCTCAATCTACCTCAAGCATCGTCATGGCGTCGCCCCGCCGTCCCTCGCTCCGCGTCCATTTAAAGCCGCGGCACAAGCTGTGGCTCAACTGGGACGGAGCGTTTCTCATGGGGCCGCGCTACCTCCGCTTCCTCGACGCAGTGGATCGCAAGGGCACCATCCGCGCGGCGGGCCTCGAGGTCGGGTGGAGCTATCGCACCTGCCTGAACCGCATCCGCGCGATGGAGCGTGCACTCGGCGCCAAAGTGCTGGACACGACGCGCGGCGGCTCGCACCGCGGCGGCGCCCGCCTGACGGCGGAAGCCCGCCGGTTGGTGAAGCTGTTCCAGCGGTGGCGGCGGGAAGCGCTGCGGCTGAGCGACGTCGCATTTCGGAAGATCATGCGTCGATAGGCACCATGTTGCCTATCGGGGCGCCGGGTGCTAGCTTGGCCCCGTGCGCTCGGGCCGCGTCGTCCTAGTCCTCACATCGAGCGTGGCCTTGGGCATGCCGGCGCAGACGCCGCCGTCGGTCTCGACCACGCCGAAGCTCACGGGCTATATCCAGGCGCGCTTCCAATCGATAAGCGACTCGGCGGTGTTCTCGCTGCGGCGCGTCCGCATCGGGGCGCAAGGGAACCTCACGCCCTGGGCGAGCTACAAGGTGCAAGCCGAGCTGCGCAGCGGTGGCACCGGTGCGACCGCATCGACCGTCGCCGCGACCGATCTCTACCTCGCCCTCACCCATCACCTCTGGACCGCCACGATCGGCCAGTCGAAGACCCCGCTGTCGGTCGAGTTCATCCGCTCATCGACCGTGCTGGAACTCCCGGAGCGCTCCATGGCGGTGGACTCGCTCTCGCCTAACCGTGATGTCGGGGTCAAGCTCGAATGGAACAGCGCCGGGACGGTGGCGCTGCAGGGCGGTGTCTTCAACGGCGACGGCATCAACCGCGCCGCGAACCGGGACAAGCGCTTCCTTTACATGGGACGCGCCGTCGTTCGAGCCGCCAAGGGTGCTTACCTGGGCGTGTCTGCCGCTGCAAAGCCCGACACCACTACCTGGGACGCCGAGGCGTGGGTCGACCGGGGACGCGTCGCTGTCCGAGGCGAATTCCTCGCGCGGCACCGCTCGGTCGCCGGCGTAACGACCTTGGGCTGGTATGCGCTCGGGGCCTACGGCGTGGTGCCGAAGCGACTTCAGCTGGTCGGTCGCGTGCAGCAATTCGACCCGAACGACCGCGCGGGGGCCGACCGGATCACGGGCTATACCGGGGGCGTGCAGTACTTCTTCTCAGGTGACGACCTAAAGCTGCAGCTCGAGTACACGGCCTTCAGTGAGCAGGGCCCGAGCCTCGACAACAATCGGGTCATCGTACAGATGCAGGCGCGGTGGTGAGATGAGACGGCGGTGGAGGGCCGTAGAAGGCGGTGGAAGGCGGTGGGGGGTCGCGGCGCTCGCGTGCATTGCCTTCTCCTCCACCGCCCTCCACCGCTTTTCACCACCCTCCACCGTCCAATCGCGCGACGTCATCCTCGCGACAACGACCTCAACTCGCGATGCCGGGCTGCTCGATTCGCTGCTGCCTGTGTTCGAGCGGCAGACCCACTACGCCGTCAAGGTGATCGCCGTGGGCAGCGGGCAGGCCCTCGCGATGGGCCGGCGCGGCGACGCGGACGTGGTGCTGTCACACGCGCCGGAGGCGGAGCGCGCGCTGGTCGATTCGGGGTACTTCGTCCGCCGTCGCATCGTGATGCACAACGAGTTCCTCATCGTCGGGCCGGCGGCGGACCCGGCGGGGCTGCGCGGCTTGAGTGACCCGGCGGCGGCGTTCCGGAAGATCGCCGAGCGGCGCGGCACGTTCGTCTCGCGCGGGGATCAATCCGGGACGCATCAGCGCGAGCAGCTGCTCTGGAAGCGCGCGGGCTTTGAGAGTCCGCCCCGAAGCGACTGGTACCTCGAATCGGGGCAGGGGATGGGTGCAACGCTCCAGCTGGCCGACGAAAAGCACGGCTACACCCTTACGGACCGGGCCACCTATCTGACGTGGCGCGACAAGCTGCAGCTCTTCCCCATGGTCGAAGGCGATTCGCTGCTCTACAACGTGTACCACGTGTTGGAGCTCAATCCGAAGAACGCGTCTCGTATCAATGTCGCCGGCGGCAAGGCGCTGGCCGATTTCCTGCTCGCTCCCGAGACCCAGCGGCTGATCGGGGAATACGGGAAAGGCCGCTTCGGCCAGAGCCTGTTCGTGCCGGATGCGGGAAAGGACGCGTCTCGATAGGAGACAGGGCCTGTCTCCCAGGGGGGTCATAGCCGGGCCGTGCTTAACGGCTTTGGGGCGCCGACGGTCCACCTAGAACCGGCATGGTTCTTGATCTGTTGGGCCGGCTAGGTATATAGAGGATGGCCCCATGATGCTGCCATTGCTGCTCTCGCTGGTGGTTTCCGCGACCGACGATCCGCCGGTCAAGGTCTGGCTCAATCACGACAACTATTTCCAGCGCGGCGACAAGGCTCGGGTCAACGTGCGGTTGGCCGAGGACGGCTATCTGCTCGTGCTGCGCGCCGACGCCGAGGGGCGCGTGCGGGTGCTGTTCCCGCTCGATCCGTCGGACGACAATTTCGTACGCGGCCACGAGACCATCGAAGTGCGCGGCCGGGGCGATCGCGAAGCGTTCTTCGTGGACGATCGCGAGGGCTCGGGGCGGGTGCTCGCCGCCCGGTCCACCACGCCGTTCAAGTTCGACGAGTTCGTGCGCGGGGATCATTGGGACTACCGCGTGCTCGACGCGCGCCAGGCAGGCGACGACAAGGAAGCGGCGCTGCTCGACATGGTGCAGCACATGACCGCGGAAGGGCGCTTCGACTACGATGCGGTTACGTACGTGGTCGCGGCGGCGCGGGCGTACTACGACTCGTACTATGACTCGTACCATCCCCATTACAGCGTCGTGAACTTCGGCTACGGCTACGGCTGGCCGTATCGCTACCGCTACGGCCTCTACAGCACGTGCTACGATCCGTTCTTCTACGACCCGTTCCTGTGCTACGACCCGATTTTCTACCGGCCCTACGGCTACGGTTTCTACGGGTACGGGTATCGTGGGTTTTACGGCGGCGGGTTCGGGTACTACAACCGCAACCGTTCACACAACCTGTTCATCAACCGCGGGCGCGTGGCCAACGGCGGTGGCTGGCAGATGTACTTCAAGGACCGCCCCGGTACCAACACGACTGATGGTGGCATCGGACCGCGGTTCCGGGCCCCCGAAGGAACGTTCGTTACGCGGCGGCGCCCCGACGCGACGCCGGTACGCGAGCGCGATGCGATGCAGCGTGGCGGCGACGTGCGTGATCGTGGCAATGCGGGCGATCGTGGTAAGTGGCGTGATCGCGGCGACACGCGCGACCGGGGCGACCGTTCGCCGCCTACGGCGCGCGAGCCCGAGCGGCGCGGTGGGGGCGGAGGAGACAATCGTGACGGTGGACGCGCTGTTCCCGAGCGGCGTGGCGGCGGAGACAATCGTGACGGCGGGCGCGCCGTTCCCGAGCGGCCTGGCGGCGGTGGTGGAGGCGGGGGGGGCGGTGGGTGGAGCGCCCCGCGTGCGCCCAGCGGTGGTGGCGACCGCGGCGGCCGGGCGGCTCCGAGCAACCGAGGAAACGGGGGCGGGGGTGGGGGCGGCGGCGGGGGCGGCGGGGGCGGAAACCACGGCAATAGCGGCGGAGGATCGCGCCGCAGGCCGTAACAGCAAAAGATCCGTGTCGTAGACGTAGGGGCGCAGCGGGCTGCGCCCCTACGTTTTTCCGTGCAGATTCTCCCGCCGTATGACCGACCTCAAAC
>DASQAM010000614.1:0-10363 GCA_035635735.1 Gemmatimonadales bacterium
GACTCGATCGGCGTCGGTGAGGACGGGCCGACCCACCAGCCGGTGGAGCAGCTCGCCTCGCTGCGCGCGATCCCGGGTCTCATCACCTTGCGCCCGGCCGACGCGAACGAGGTGCGCGAGGCCTGGCGCGTGATCCTCCAGTTGCGGCATGTCCCCGCTGCCCTCGTGGTGTCGCGGCAGCCGCTCCCGACGCTCGACCGCAGCCGCTACGCGTCGGCCGCGGGGGTCGCGAACGGGGCGTACGTGCTGGCGGACGCAGATGGGGACCGCCCGGACGTGCTGCTGCTCGGCACTGGAAGCGAGGTGGCCTTGTGCGTCCAGGCGCACGAGCGACTCGCGGCCGCGGGCGTGCGATCCCGCGTCGTCAGCATGCCGTCGTGGGAGCTGTTCGAGCAGCAGCCGCAGTCGTATCGGGACGGCGTGATTCCGCCCGACGTCACGGCCCGGGTATCCGTGGAGCAGGCGAGCGGGTTCGGGTGGGACCGTTACGTCGGGCCCGAGGGCGCGCGCATCGGCATGGAGACGTTCGGTGCGTCGGCGCCGCTGCAGGAGCTGCAAAAGAAGTTCGGCTTCACCGTGGAGCACGTAGTCGCCGCCGCCCGAGCACAGCTCGAGCGCAAAGGCGTGGGTTCGCATGCCTCGTGACCTGCCGCTCTCGAACGGCCGGTTGCTCGTGGCGTTCGGCCGCGACTATCTGATCCGGGACATCTATTACCCGCACGTGGGCAAGGAAAACCACGCCACGGGTCATCCGTTCCGATTCGGCGTCTGGACGGAGGGCAAGTTCAGCTGGATCGGCTCGGACTGGCAGCTCGACCGGCGTTACGCCGTCGACTCCATGGTCACCGAGGTGCGCGCCCGGCACGAGGTCCTCGGCATTGAGCTCCTGTTCCACGACGCTGTGGATTTCTATGAGAATGTCCTGGTGCGCCATATCGGGGTGACGAACCTTCAGGACCGCGCCCGGGAGATCCGGCTCTTCTTCCATCACGACTTCCACATCCTCGGGTACGAGGTCGGGGACACGGCGCTCTATTCGCCCGAGACGCAAGCCCTGATCCACTATAAGGACGACCGCTACTTCCTGATGAACTGCGCGGTGGGTGGGGACATCGGGGTGCGACGCTACGCCTGTGGGACGAAGGAGGTCGCCGGAGCCGAGGGGACGTGGCGAGATGCCGAGGATGGGGAGCTGCAGGGCAATCCCATTGCGCAAGGCTCCGTGGATTCCACGCTCGGCCTGTCGCTCACGCTGCCGGCGCGCGGTTCTGCGGAGGCCGACTATTGGATGGCCGCCGGCCGCGACTTCCGCGAGGTGGCCACGATCGACAAGGTGGTGCGCGAGAAGTCCCCCGGGGAGCTGTTGCGGCGGACGCGCAACTACTGGCGCTTGTGGGTGCACAAGGACCAACGCGGTCTCGACGGCCTGCCCGAGCTCGTGGTCCAGCGCTACAACCAGAGCCTGCTCATCATCCGCTCGCAAATCGACCATGACGGCGCGATCACCGCGGCCAACGACACGGACATCATCGGGTTCGCGCGCGACACCTACTCCTACATGTGGCCGCGCGACGGCGCGCTCGTCGCCGCGGCCCTGATGCGCGCCGGACACGTGGGCGCTCCGGAGAAATTCCTGCAATTCTGCTCGCACGTCATCTCGCCGCTCGGGTACGTGCGGCACAAGTACAACCCCGACGGGACCCTCGCCTCCTCGTGGCACGGCTACGTGCGCGACGGGAAACCCGTGCTTCCCATTCAGGAGGACGAGACGGCGCTCATCATCTGGGCGCTGTGGCAGTATTTCGAGCTGTACCAGCGCATCGAAGAGACGGCGCCGTTCTACCGCACGCTCGTGACGCGCCCTGCGGACTTCATGCTCGGGTACGTCGACCCAGCGACCGGCCTGCCGCTCCCCTCCCACGACCTGTGGGAAGAGCGATGGGGCGTGCACGCCTTCACGGTCGCGGCCGTGATCGCCGGCCTCCGGGCCGCCGCTCGCCTCACCGAGGCGTTCGGGGAGACGGAGCGGGCAGCCCGCTATGACGCAGGTGCGGCGCGTATGCGCGACGGGTTGGGTGCCGTCCTGTGGAACGACCGTGAACAGCGCTTCGCGCGGATGGCGTCGCCCGGGCCCAATGGCTACACCCTCGATATGACCATGGACTCGAGCCTCCTCGGGCTGGTGGAATTCGGCGCGCTCGCTCCCGATGATCCGCGCGCCGAGTCGACCACGCATCAGGTCGAAGAGCGTCTGTGGGTCCACACCGACATCGGCGGCCTGGCGCGCTATGAGAACGACGCCTACTACCAGGTCGAGCGGCAAGACACGAAGCGCGTGCCGGGCAATCCCTGGTTCATCAGCACGCTGTGGCTGGCGCGGTATCGCCTCCTGCGCGCCCGCACCGCCGACGAGCTCGCTGGTGGGCTCGAACTCATCGAGTGGGCCGCGCGGCGTGCACTGCCGTCGGGCGTGATGGCCGAGCAGCTCCATCCCTACACGGGCGAACCGCTGTCGGTCTCGCCGCTCACCTGGAGTCACGCCGCCTACGTGCGTGTGGTGCGGGAATACCTCGACCGCACGGCGCAGCTCAACCGCTGCCCGACCTGCGGTCACGAGACCGGCTCTCCCGGGCGGCTCACCGACCGGCTCACGGCGATGACGGAGCCGCACGAGCTAGAGCGCCGGCCGTGACCTCGCGCAACGTGGTCGTCGAAGAGATGGAATCATTTCCGCGGCGGGCCGCCCAGTGGCTGGCTGAAACGATGGCCGGGGTCCTCGCGACCCGCGGGCATTGCACGATCGCGCTATCGGGAGGCACGACCCCCCGCCCGGTGTACGCCGCGCTCGCGGCGCGGGACCTGGCAGACGGGATCGCCTGGAACCGGATCGATGTCTATTTCGGCGACGAGCGCGCCGTTCCACGCGATGACCCCGAGAGTAACTACCGGATGGCGATGGAGGCCCTGCTGACGCATGTGGCGATTGCGGAGGCGCGGGTTCACCGCATCGAGGGCGAACGCCGCGATCTGGATGCGGCCGCCGCCGACTACGGCCGCGAGCTCCCCGCCGCGCTCGATGTGCTCGTCCTGGGCATGGGTTCGGACGGGCACACGGCATCCCTGTTCCCGGGCTCACCTGCGGTTCTCGAGCGACGGCGCCGCGTGATGCTCGTGGAGAGCCCGAAGCCGCCGCGCCAGCGGATCACGATCACACCGCCCGTCATCGCCGCAGCCCGACAGGTGGTGGTACTGGTGACGGGACGAGACAAGGCGCCGGCGGTCGCCCGAGCGCTCGACGGCGACGCCCCCTCCCCGAGCGAGGTCCCGGCGGTCCTCGCCCGCGACGGCGTGTGGTTTCTCGACCCCCTGGCGGCGGCGCAACTGCCGCGGCCCGTGCCATGAACGTCCTCGCCGGCGACGTGGGCGGAACGAACGCGCGCTTGGCGCTCGTGGAGGTCACGGATGGCCGCGCGGTTGTGCGGGAACAGCGAACCTATCCCAGCCGCTCGTACCCCGGGCTCACGCCGATCGTGCGGACCTTCTCCGCGGAGGTCGGGGCGCGGCCGGAGCGCGCCTGTATCGGCGTGCCGTGCCCGGCCACGGAGGACCCCTGCCTGGCGCCGAACCTCCCGTGGCGCGTAGACGCGAGCACCCTCGCCGAGGAGATCGGCATCGCGTCGAGTGTCCTCATCAACGATTTCACGGCGATCGGTCACGGTATCGCGTTCCTGCACGCCGAGGACGTGGAGACGCTGCAACCCGGCGAGCCTAAGGCGCGCGCCCCCATCGGGCTCATCGGCGCGGGGACCGGTCTGGGGGTGGGATTCCTCACGTGGCGGGGCGACGGCTACGAGGTGCACGCCTCGGAAGGCGGCCACATCGGGTTCGCGCCCCGGGGGGAGCGACAGGCGGGGCTCGCCTTGTCCCTGGAGCGCCGACTCGGACGCGTGTCGCGGGAGCGCGTGCTCTCGGGGCCCGGGATCCTGGCGACGTATCGGTACCTCGCGACGGCCGGCGTCGCACCGGAGAACCCGGCGGTCCGCGCGGAGATCGAGCAAGGCGATCCCGCGGCCGTCATTGTCGGGCGCGCCACGGCCGGGACCGACGCGTTGTGCCGCCACACGCTCGACGTGTTCATCGATGCGCTCGGCGCAGCGGCGGGCGACCTCGCGCTCACCGTGCTCGCCAGCGCGGGGATCTACATCGGGGGTGGGATCGCCCCGCGCATCATTGGTCAGCTGCGGGATGGAGCATTCCTGCGGGCGTTCCACGACAAGGGCCGGTTGTCGAACTACATCGCGCGCGTGCCGGTGCGCGTCATTGTCAACCCACACGTGGCGCTGCTGGGCGCAGCAGCCGTGGCGGCAACGCTCCCCTGATGGACGACGAACCTGAGGAAGGGCATCATGTCGAAAGTCGCCGCGAAAACCCGCATGCAGGCCCTGCTCGACCTCGGGCAGAGCGTCTGGCTCGACTACCTCCGGCGTGGCATGCTGCAGTCCGGCGAGCTCCAGCGAATGATCGACGATGGGCTGCGCGGTATGACCTCCAACCCGACGATCTTCGAGCACGCGATCGGCGGCAGCACCGACTATGACGACGCCTTGTCCCGCGTTGCCGCGTCATCCCGGACCGAGCGCGAGATCTTCGACCTCCTGGCCGTGGACGACGTGCGTGCCGCCGCGGACCTGTTCCGCCCCGTCTATGACGCGTCCCAGGGCGCCGATGGATTCGTGTCGCTCGAAGTGTCGCCGACCCTCGCGCGCGATACCGCGGGCACGATTGGAGAGGCGCGTCGCCTGTGGGTCGCAGTGGACCGGCCGAATGTGATGATCAAGGTGCCCGGGACGCGCGAGGGATGGCCGGCGATCGAGCGCCTCCTGACCGACGGCATAAACGTCAATATCACGCTGCTGTTCTCGCTCGAGCACTATCGGCAGGTCGCCGAGGCGTATGTGCGGGCCCTCGAAGCACGGCGCAAAGCCGGGCAGGCGATCGACCGGGTCGCATCGGTCGCGTCGTTCTTCGTCAGTCGCGTCGATACGGAAGTCGACCGTCGCCTCGACGCGACGGGCGGGGGACCCTCGGGCCTGCGCGGCAAGATCGCAATCGCAAACGCGCAGCTCGCCTACGCGTGGTTCCACGACCTGCTGGACAGCAAGCGGTGGCGGGCCCTCGCAGCGGCCGGGGCGAAACCTCAGCGCCTCCTGTGGGCCAGCACCGGTACCAAGGACCCAGCCTATTCGGATGTTCTCTACGTGGATTCGCTGATCGGCGCGGGCACGATCAACACGTTACCGCCTCAGACGCTTCAGCTGTTCGAGGACCACGGCACCGTGCGGGAGACTCTTCCCGGCGACGCGGCGGACGCGCAGCGCGTGATGGATGACCTCCGGGCGGCCGCGATCGACTTCGGGGACGTCGCCCGCGTGCTCGAACGGGAGGGGATCGAGAAGTTCGCCCACTCCTTCGAGACGCTGCTTGGCGTGATCGCCGCGAAGCGCAAGACACTCGCGGCGGCGGCGCCGCCGCGGCACTCCGCCGAGCTGCGGGCCTTCGACCAGGCCGTGGCGCAGCGGCTGGTGGAGTTGGAGCGCGCCGACGTGCCCAAGCGCATTTGGGGCCGGGACCCGACCGTATGGAAGCCCGATCCCGGTACTCCCGAGATCAGCGACCGGTTGGGATGGCTCAACGTGGGCGAGATGATGGCGCAGCAAGTCAAGCCATTGGCAGCGTTCGCCGAGGAGATACGACGGGAGTTCGACCGCGTCGTGCTGTGTGGCATGGGAGGCTCGAGTCTGGCGCCGGAAGTGCTGTGGCGCACCTTCGGCCGGCAGACCGGCTACCCGGCGCTCGCAGTGCTCGACAGCACCGACCCACGCGCCGTGACCGCGGCGCTCGCCGGCGGGGATTTGGAACGCACGCTGTTCCTGGTCTCGAGCAAGTCCGGGACGACGCAGGAGACGGACTGCTTGTACCGCTACTTCTGGGAGCGCGCCGGGGGTCGTGGCGCACAGTTCGTCGCCATTACGGATCCCGACACGCCGCTCGCCCGGCTCGCCGCCGAACGGGGATTTCGCCGCGCGTTCCTGAACCCGAAGGACATCGGCGGTCGCTATTCCGCCCTGTCCTACTTCGGGCTCGTCCCCGCGGCCCTCATCGGGATCGACGTGGGCCAGCTGCTGCATCGGGCGCATCGCATGGCCGAGGCGTGCGCCGCGTGGGTTCCGGCACGCCAAAACCCGGCCGCGTGGCTCGGGGCCATCCTGGCGGAAGCCGCACTCGCGGGTCGCAACAAGGCGACGTTCGTGTTGACGCCGGGGATCGGCAGTTTTGGCCTCTGGGTCGAGCAACTGATTGCGGAGAGCACCGGCAAAGAAGGGAAGGGGATCCTGCCCGTGGCCGGGGAGCCGCTGGGTCCGCCCGAGGTGTACGGGCGCGACCGTGTCTTCGTATCGCTCGCGTTAACGGGTGAGGAGGACGACGCGACGGAGGCACGGCTCCGCGCCCTCACGACCGCCGGGCACCCCGTGGTACGGCTGTCGCTCGAGGACCGATACGATCTTGGGCAAGAGTTTTTCCGCTGGGAGTTCGCGACCGCCGTCGCGGGGGCAATCCTGGGTATCAATGCGTTCGACCAACCCAACGTCGCCGAGAGCAAGCAAAACACCAAGGACGTGCTCGCCGGCAAGCAACCCCCGGCGCCCCCCGCCACGGCCGCCGAGCTCGACCGCTTCCTGGCCGCGGTTCGACCGGGCGACTATCTCGCCTTGATGGCGTACCTACCGCCGACGCCGCAGAACGACCGGCGGTTGGGCGCCGTCCGAGCAAGGCTGCGCGACCGGCTCAAGGTCGCGACGACGCTGGGTTACGGCCCTCGCTTCCTGCATTCGACGGGCCAGCTGCACAAGGGCGGCCTGCCGGTCGGCCATTTCCTGCAGATCACCGAGCGGCCCGATCGGGACGTCGCGATTCCCGGCATACCGTACACGTTCGGCGAATTGGAGGCGGCGCAGGCGGAAGGCGACTTGCGGGCCCTGCGGGGGCGCGGCCGGCCGGCGCTGCGCATCGACGGCCTCGCGCTGCTCGAGCGGTGACGATCACGCACGTCTTCTTCGATGTGGGAGGAGTCCTGGGCACGAACGGGTGGGACCAGCACCAGCGCGCGGCGGCGGCGGCAGCGTTCGGCCTCGACGCCGCCGAGCTGCACCAGCGGCACGAGGAGGCGGTCAGCGTGTGGGAGACCGGTGGGATGTCGCTGGACCAGTATCTCGACCACACCGTCTTCTACCGCGCGCGCCCGTTCAGCCGCGAGGCGTTTCGCGCGTTCATGTTGAGTCAAAGCGCCGCTTTCCCGGAGACCATCGCCGTGGCGCGCGACGTCGCCCGGACGGGGCGCTACGGCATGATGACGATCAACAACGAATCGGCCGAGCTGAACGCACACCGGCTTCACGTGTTCGGCCTGCGGGACATCTTCGACGCGTTCTTCACGTCGTGCTGGGTGGGGGCGCTCAAGCCCTCACGGCAGATCTACGAGCGTGCCCTGGCGATGTCGCAGGCCGAGCCGTCGGCGGCGGTATTCATCGACGATCGCGAACACAATCTCGAGACCGCGCAGGGACTCGGGATGCACACGATTCTGTATCAGGACGCCTCACGGTTGCGCCGGGATCTCGCGGCGCTGGCCGTGGCCATCTGAAGGAGGAGCGGCAATGCAACTGGCGATGATCGGGTTGGGCCGCATGGGCGGCAACATGGTGCGGCGGCTGCTCCAAGGGGGGCACGAGGTCGTGGTCTACGATCGCAGCCCCGAAGCGATCCAGGCGCACGTCCAGCTTGGCGCGAAGGGCGCACGCGACCTCGCCGACGTCTGCAAGCAGCTCACCGGCCGGCGGGTCGCCTGGGTGATGGTGCCGTCCGGACAGGCCGTGGAGAGCACGATCGAGCAGCTCCTGCCCCATCTCACCCGCGGAGACATCGTGATCGATGGCGGCAACTCGAACTTCCGCGATTCGATGCGGCGGGCGAAGGCGCTCGAGGCGAAGGGCATCGAGTTCGTCGACGCCGGGACGAGCGGGGGCATCTGGGGCCTCACGGTCGGCTACTGTCTGATGATCGGCGCGTCGCCAGCGGCGTTCCGCCACTGCGAGCCGATCTTCAAGACGCTGGCCCCGCCCGACGGCTACGCGCACGTCGGGCCACCGGGCGCCGGCCACTACGTGAAGATGGTGCACAACGGCATCGAGTACGGGATGCTTCAGGCCTATGCGGAAGGCTACGAGATCCTGCATGCCTCGAAGGATTTCAAGCTCGACCTGTGCGACATCGCCAACCTGTGGAACCACGGGAGCGTGGTGCGCTCCTGGCTCAACGAGCTGGCCGCACGGGCCTTCGAGAAGGACGCCGATCTCACGACGATCAAGGGGTTCGTGGAGGATTCGGGGGAGGGCCGCTGGACCGTGGAGGAGGCGATGCATCTCGACGTCCCGGCCCCCGTCATCACGCTGTCCCTGTTGACCCGCTTCCGGTCGCGGCAGGCGGAGTCGTTCGGCGCCAAGGTGATCGCGGCGCTCCGCAACGAGTTCGGCGGTCACGCGGTGAAGTCGGCATGAGCCCGCGGCTCTCCGTGGCCGCGCGCATCGCCGACGCGCTGCGTCCGGCGGCGTTCGCGTCGAAGACCGCGGAGCCGTGCACGCTCGTCATCTTCGGCGCTGGAGGCGACCTCACCCGCCGCAAGCTGCTCCCAGCACTCTACCATCTCATGCAGGATGGCCTGCTTCCGCCTACCCTCGCCGTGATCGGGGTGGCGCGCGAGCGGCTCGACGACACGTCGTTCCGCGCGGCGATGCGGCAGGCGCTGGACGAGTTCGCGGCTGACGGCGGCAAGCCTGACGTCGCGCACACCCTCTGCGAACGTCTGTTCTATGTGCCCGGGGACTTGGACGACGCGCAGACCTACACCGCGCTCCGCACGCGGCTGGAGGCCGTGGACGGGGACGGCTCGCGCTCTGCCGCACGGGGCCGCCTATTCTACTTGGCAATCCCGCCCAGCGTATACCCGGAAGTCATCCGTCACCTTCACGGGAGCGGCGTCGCGCCCAAAGTGCACGATCCGATGGCGCCCGCGTGGGTGCGGGTGATCATCGAGAAGCCGTTCGGACACAGCCTCGAGAGCGCGCGCGCGTTGAATGCGGTGGTGCGCCAGGCGTTCGCCGAACACCAGGTGTACCGCATCGATCACTATCTGGGCAAGGAGACGGTCCAGAACCTGTTGGTGTTCCGGTTCGCCAACTCGATCTTCGAGCCGATATGGAACCGCCAGCACGTGCACCACGTGCAGATCACCGCGGCCGAGAGCGTGGGCGTCGAGCACCGGGGACGCTACTACGAGGAAGCCGGCGTGGTGCGCGACATGTTCCAGAACCACCTGTTGCAGCTGCTCTCGCTCACGGCGATGGAGCCGCCGATCACCTTCAGCGCCGACGCCGTGCGCGATGAAAAAGTGAAGGTGTTACGCGCGATTCGCCCGATCACGCCCCCCGAGATGCACGACTACCTGGTGCGGGGACAATACGGTCCGGGGACCCTCAACGGCCAAGCCGTCCCGGGGTACCGCGACGAGGCGGACGTCGCACCGGACTCGGGCACGGCCACCTATGCGCTGGCGCGCTTCATGGTGGACAACTGGCGCTGGCAGGACGTGCCATTCTACCTCCGGTCCGGCAAGCGCATGCCGCGCCGCGCGACCGAAATCGCGATTCAGTTTCGGCAGCCGCCGCACCTCATGTTCCCGCTGCCGCCCGCGGGACAGCTCGAGCCCAATGTGCTCGCCATCCGCGTCCAGCCGAACGAAGGCATCTCGCTGCGCTTCGAAGTCAAGGTGCCGGGGGTGGACGTGCGCATGGTGTCGGTCGACATGGACTTCGGCTACCACGAGGCGTTCGGCGAGGCAGGCCACGAAGCGTACGAAACGCTGCTCCTCGATTGCATGCTCGGCGACGCGACCTTGTTCACCCGGTCGGACGAGGTCGAGGCGGCCTGGTCGATCGTGGATCCCATCATCGAGCACTGGGAGCGCAAACGACCCGACCACTTTCCTAATTATGCCGCTGGCAGTTGGGGCCCCGAGGTCGCTGACGAGTTCATCGCGGGCATGGGGGCGAAATGGCGCGAGCCGTGATATGACCGCAGATACAGACGTCCTCGTCGTGGGAGCCGGCCCGACCGGGCTGATGCTCGCGAACCAGCTGGCCCGGCGTGGCGTGCGCTTGCGAATCATCGACCGGCACGCGGGCCCGGCGCGCGAGTCGCGGGCGCTGGGCGTGCAGGCACGCACGCTCGAGATCTATTCGCACCTGGG
>DASQAM010000615.1:0-5716 GCA_035635735.1 Gemmatimonadales bacterium
GGATGCGGCCTTCGAAGAGCTCGCGGTTGTTGGGCTGGTGGCGGTGCTGCTCTCACCCATCGCGTGGGTGCACTATTTCCTGTTCGCGCTCCCGGTGTGGATCGTCGCGCAGCGGCTGCCGTCGCAGGGTCGGGCGCGGGCCTGGTCCTTCGCTCTGCTCTTGGCGGGCGTGGCGACATCCGGAATCACGACGGTGTGGTCCCTCTCGTTGCGCGACGCCGTGTTCAACTTGTCTCTCTACACGTGGGGTGCATTGCTCCTGTTGTGCGTCGTGGCATTTGCTCCGAGAAATCCCGCTGTGCTCAAGGAGTGGCCCGGCCCGCCGCCAGGGATCCGGTCTCGAGGACCGAGCGGTACATCCGGAGGTACTCCTCCGCCATGACGAGATGGGAGAAGCTCCGCTCGGCGCGGGCGCGACAGGCGCGGGGCTCCCAATCCGCCAAACGACCGCGCAGCGCCACGAGCTCATCCAGCGTCGTGCCGAGTCCACCGGTGTCAGGTGAGATCAGTTCCGGCAGCGAGCCGCGCGGGGATCCGATGACTGGTGTGCCGCTGGCGAGCGCCTCGAGGATGTTGACCGGGCACGGATCCTCCCAGCGAACGGGCATCCACAAGCAGCGCGCTCCCGCGAGGAGCTCGCGCTTGCGCGCGCCGCCCACCTGACCGACGAACTTGACGTAGCGCGAAAAACTGGGCCGCCAGCCACCCGCCAGGGTGAGCCGCACGCGACACCGTTTCGCAGCCGCGATCGCCACCTGCCATCCCTTGACGCTGTGCAGTCGTGCCAGGAAAAGATCGTACTCTTCCTTCTCGGTCCTGAATTCGTACTCGTCCAGGCGAACGCCGTTGCGCACGAAGGCGTCAGTGCCGTGGCGGCGCGCGTGGTCCCGGCTCACGCAGATCGTTCGAGCATCGGCTCGCCACCCACCGCCCATGTTACCGTGGAGCGTCCAGACGCACGGCACCTGCGGCGGCGGGTAATGGATTTGGCAGTGATAGTGGATGATGTCCACGTGGTCGCTCACGCACCGGCGCAGATCGAACCCCGGCGACAGCACCTGCTCGGGTGACACCTCCACCACCCGTACGCCCTCGACGCGACTCCCCTTCGGGGCGAGCAACGTGACCTGATGACCCAGCTCTACCAGACCCTGGCTCAACCACACCACGACGCGCTCCGCGCCCCCGTACTTCGTGACGGGAACTCGCACGTGATTGAATTGCACGATATGCATGGTCGATCGGGGCTGGGAGGCTGGCTCGACTACGGGGTTGCACCACGCGTCGATCCTCCGGGAGGGAGCGCTCCCGTTTCGAGCACGTGTGCATACGTCCGGGCGTACGTCTCTGCCATCACGAGGTGAGTGAAGTGACGCAAGGCATGCGCGCGGCATGCCGCGGGGTCCCGTGTATGAATCCCCTCGGCAGCCGCGATCATCTCGTCCACTGTGTCGCACAGCGCTCCTACCTCAGGCGTGATCAGCTCCGGGAGTGCGCCACGGTGGGTTCCGAGCACCGGCGTGCCCGAGAGCAGTGCCTCGATGGTCACCAGCCCGAACGGCTCGTCCCACGCGGCCGGGTTCCAGAGACACCGGGCGCGCGCGAGCAGCGCCGCCTTAGTCGAGCCATCCACTTCCCCCACGAACTTGATCGACCCGGTGAAGCTCGGTCGCCAGCCGCCCGCGACGATCAGAGAGTGGCCGGTGCGCTTCGCGGCTTCCACCGCCCAGTGATAGCCCTTGGCGCTGTGCAGCGCCCCGAGGAACAGGTCGTACTGCGACGGCCGCCTGGGAAAACGCCGGAAGATATAGTCAGCGGGATCGAGCCCGTTGTGGACGAACACGTCGCTGTTGTGACGCCGCGCATGGTCGCGCGAGAGAAAGATGCTGTTGGGATAGGGCGGGGTGCCGGGCTTCAGGTTTCGGTGGACGGTTTGGACGAACGGCAAAGGGCCAGGTGCGGAGCGCAGCGGGAAGTGTGCGTGTACGATCGCGGCGTCGCGGGGGACGAATGGTGCGAGCGTCGCCGGATCGGCCAGCTTACGGGGAGGCACGGCCACCACGGTCGCCTCGGGGACCCGTGTGCTGGGTGGCGCGAGCAACGTGATGCGGTGGCCGAGCGCCGCAAGCCCCCGCACCAGCGCCACGACGACGCGTTGCGGGCCGCCGTAACCCTTCGCCGGCAGCGGCTGATGGGAGGCGACGACGACGTGCATGTGTAGGACAAGATAACTAGCTCGAGGGAACGCAGAACACGTCGTACACGTCCCACCGCATGAGGTTGTCCGGCGTGACGCGGTCGCCGAGGAAGTTGTCCGGGCTCTCCACGCGGTGCACGTCGTACCCATGACGGCCGAGGAAGTCGTACAGCTTGAGCCGATACTCGGCCGTGGACTTGCGGAGGCTGAACATCTCCACCTGGAGGAAAGGTCGCCGGCTCCGGATGAGGTCCTGGAGGGTTTCGATGATCGGCAAGTCGAACCCTTCAGCGTCCACTTTGATGAAGCGGAGCCGCGGAATGACGTCGGGGTGGCTCCGCCGCAGGAAGTCCGCCACGTTCTTCCCCTCCACCCGCACCGTGAACGCGCTGCCGTGCAGCCATTTGCTCATCCCTTCGTGGAAGCCTCCGTTGCAATACCCGGCTTCCCCGTACTGGAACTCGTAGAACCCGTCCGCGCGCATCGCGGCGAAGTTGAGGGGCACGATGTTGGTCTTGTCGCGATTCAGGCCAGCGGTGCGCTGGAGCACTGGGAACACGTATGGGTTGGGCTCGAGCGCCAGTACGACTCCGGACGATCCGACCGCCAGCGCGATGGGGATCGTCGTGTCGCCTGCGTGCGCGCCGATGTCGATCGCGACGTCACCGGCACGCAAGAACCGACGCAGCTGATCGACGGTCGCCTGCACCTGGGCGGGAGCGATACGGTAGGTGCCGGGGTGCAGCCAGCGCGCGACCTCCACCCGACCCTCTCGGGTGAGGTCGTGCGCCTCGATCACGAATCCGAACGTCTGCGGCTTCGGCTTGAGGCCGAGAAGGTAGATGAACTCCTTGACTTTCAGCTGGCGTGTCCTCGTCCCGGCCGAACGCAATAAACGGGAGACCGACGGACTCCGCAAGCAGCGCCATGGAAAGGCTGACATCGAGTCACTAGCTTCGGGCCATGCGAGATCGGCCGCTCACCATCCTCCAGCTCACACATGAAGGGCACGGTGCCGGCTCGACGATGATGATCGCGAGCCTGAGTCGGCAGCTGGCCGGGCGAGGTCATCGGGTGCTGGTGGGATGCCGCGCCGGGAGCGTGCTCGCGAGGATGGTGCGGGAGGCGGGGCTTGCGCACGTGCCGCTCGACTTCGGTCGGCTGGCCCCGCTTGCCCGGGAGTTGGACGCTCTGATGACGCGCGAGCGGGTCGATGTCGTAAACAGCCATGGAACCGGTGACCGCCGGGCACTCACCTGGCTGCGGTGGCGGCGGCGCCTGGGGCGCCCGTTTGTCGTGACGCGACACACGATGCCGCTCACGTCTCCGGCCGAGCTGCTCGCCGTGGGACTCTCCGCCGACCGCACCATTGCGGTGAGCCACGCGGTGGCCCGCGCGCTGCGCCGTCGCCTGTATCCCACCGGGCGCCTCCGAGTCGTCCCGAACGGGATCGAGCTCGCGCGAGTGGACGCCGCGCCGTCCGAGGATGACATGGCGGCCGCGCGCGCCGCGCTGGGCGATCTGGCCGGACGGCCCGTTGTCCTGGTGCTGGCGCGTCGCAAGGACCAGCACGTGCTGCTGCGGGGACTCGCCGCCCTCGAGCGGCCGGTGGTCGTCGCGTGCGTCGGAATTGAAGCCGATCCCGAGCTCCGAGGCATCGAGCGGACGCTTCCGGCGCACCATCGCGTGGTGTACGTGCCGTTCACGGAGCGCCCACTCGCGTTTTGCCGTCTGGCCACCGTCTCGGCCCTGCCGTCGCGCATCGAGGGGCTTTCCATCGCGCTGCTCGAGACGATGGCGCTCGGACTGCCGGTGGTCGCATCGCACGCCGGCGGCAATCCCGACCTGATCGCGTCCGGCGACACGGGAGTGCTCGTGGCGCCGCTCGACTCCGACGCCTGGGCGCAGGCCCTGGCGCACGTGCTGGGTGATCGGGAGTTCGCCGGACGGATCGCCCGGCGGGGTCGCGAACTCGTCCGGAGCCAGTTCACGCTCGAGCGCACCGCCGAGCGAACCGAAGCGGAGTACCGGGAAGCGCTCGAGCGGCGCCGCTCGCTCGACGGCAATCGCTCGCACGCGCGTTGAGCACGACGCTGCTCCTGGCCCTCAATTTCCCGCCGTTCGGTGGCGGGATCGCTCGGATGATGGGCGAGGTCGCGCTGCGCTACCCTGCGCACGGTCTCGTGGTCTCGACGGGAAACTGGCCCGGCAGCGCGGCCAGCGACTCGACCTTCCCCCAGACGATCGACCGCGTGCCCATCGGCACCAAGCGGCTGCGGACGCTGAACGGTCTGTGCCTCTGGACCTGGCGCGCCGGCTCGCTGGTACGCCGGACCCGACCGGGGTTCGCCTGGTGCGACGAGATCAAGCCGGCCGGCTACCCGGCCGCGTGGCTGCACGCACGGCGCGGACTGCCGTTCGGCGTCGTCGCGCATGGCGCGGACCTCTTGCTGCTCGAGGCGAAGATCCGGCGCTCGGCGTTCAAACGCTGGACGGCCCGTCGCATCCTCGCGCGCTGCTCGGTTGTGGTGGCGAACAGTGGCTGGACGGCGGATCTCGCCCGATCGGTGCTCGAGTCCCTGAGCTGCCACGCCCTGGCGGCGGACGTGCGCACCGTGCCACTCGGCACGACGCCGTCTCGCTTTCACTCGGGCATCGACGCAGGGCCGGCGCGGCGTAAGTACGGTCTCGATGGCGGTCCCTGGCTCCTCACCGTGGCCCGTCTCGATTTTCACAAAGGGATCGACACCGTGATCCGCGCGCTGCCCGCCATCCGCGCCGCAGTTCCGTCGGCACGCTACGCCGTCGCGGGGATCGGAAGCCGGCGCGGCTCCCTCGAGGCCCTGGTGAGCGAGCTGGGGCTGGGCGACGCCGTACGCCTCCTGGGCTTCGTGCCGGACGATGAGCTTCCGTCGCTGTACAACGCCGCCGACCTGTTCGTGCTGGCGTCGCGCCGCTACGATCTGCTCGTGGAGGGGTTCGGGATCGCTATCGTGGAAGCATCCGCAAGTGGGTTGCCCGTCATCGCCAGCCGCTCAGGGGGAATCCCAGAAGCGATACGCGAGGGCGAGACGGGGTTCCTCGTGGATCCCGACGATCCGGCGGCGGTCGCCGCGAGCGCCATTCGCCTGCTCGGCGACGACGGGCTGCGCCGACGCATGGGCGCCGCCGGGCGCGCGGCGGTGGAGACCCATTACAACTGGGATCGGGTCGCGGCCGATCTCATCCGGATCGACCGGGAGTTCCGGACGTCCTGAGCGGATTGCTCGCGGAGGACGCTTCCCGTTACCATTCGGAGCTCTCGTGCGGAAGGGCATCGGGGACCGCGTGACGACCACCATGCTGTTGGCGCAGGACTTCCCTCCCATGGGCGGGGGGATCGCGCGCCTGCATGAGGAGCTCGCCCGGCGCTTTCCTCCGGGCGAGCTCATCGTCTCGACTCCGGCGAATCGCGACGCTTCCGATGTGGACGGCGCCTTTCCCGCCGTGATCGATCGACTTCCGATCTCCGCGCGCAGT
>DASQAM010000616.1:0-2841 GCA_035635735.1 Gemmatimonadales bacterium
GACGTGTACGTGCAGATCGGCCTGATCGTGGTGGTGGGTCTCGCGGCCAAGAACGCGATCCTGATCGTCGAGTTCGCGAACGAGCTGCGCGCCCAGGGCCGGTCCATTCGTGAGGCGGCGCTCGAGGCCGGCCGCGAGCGGTTGCGGCCGATTCTCATGACTTCGTTCGCCTTCATTCTGGGCGTCACGCCCTTGCTCACGTCGAGCGGCGCCGGTGCAGCGAGCCGCCACTCGATCGGTACCGGCGTCTTTTTCGGGATGCTGGTGGCGACTTTGGTCGGCGTGTTCTTCATCCCGCTGTTCTTCGCGGCGATCCGGGCCCTGAGCGAGGGGACGACGGCGCGGGACCGCGCCGGGGCTGGAGCGCCGGTGTCGCCGGCTCCCCCCCCCGCCCCCACCCCCGCCCCCGCCCCCGCGCCGGGAGACTGAGCTGCCTCCCGCCCGATCCTCCGGTCTCACCGCAGGTGCCGTCGTCCTGATCGCCGGCTGCGCCGTGGGCCCGGGCTATCACCGCCCCGCCCTCGGAGTGCCCGACGGCTGGCGGGCTCCCGCCTCGTCCGAGGACTCGCTCCGGCCGTTCTTCGATTCGTTGCGGACGAGCCGCGATACGCTGCTGCCGCGAGGCACGGACACCGCGCGTGTGCCGTTCCGCTACGACACCGCGGGCGTATACCGGCGATCGGACTCGGCGGCCGCGCTGCAGTGGGTCGATTTGTTCGAGGATCCTGTGCTGCGTCGGCTCGTTGACACGGCGCTCCAGCAAAACCGCGACGTACGGACCGCAATAGCGGTGATCGACGAATTTCGCGCCCGGTTCCGGGCGACACGTGGGGCCTTGTTGCCCGAGCTCACCGCCAACGGCGAGGGAGGGAGGAACGCGGTTGTCTTCGGCCCGCTCGGGGTCCAGACCTTCAACGTCTACAAGGCCACCGTCGACGGGCGCTGGGAGCTCGACTTCTGGGGCCGCCTGCGCCGCGCCACGCAGGCCGCCCACGCCGACCTCCAAGCGGAAGAGGAGAATCGCCGCGCGGTCGAGCTGTCGCTGATCGGCACCGCGGCAACGGCCTACGTCGACCTGCGCGCGTCGGACCTCGACCTCGACATCGCGCGCCGTACGCTCGAGTCGCGCCGACAGACTCTGGCGCTCGCCCGGCGGCGGCTGGACCGGGGCTTGATCTCAGAGCTCGACGTGCGCCAGTTCGAAGCCGAGGTGGCAAGTCCGGCCGCAAGCGTGGCCCAGTTTCAGCGCGCCGTCGCGCAGCGGGAGAACGAATTGAGCCTGCTCGTCGGTCGCACCCCGGGCGTGATCGCCCGGGGGCGCTCGCTCACGCAGCTCGTTACCAGGATCCCGATCACCGCCGGGGTGCCAGCCGGCCTGCTCATGCATCGCCCCGATGTCCGCAGCGCGGCGGCGGCGCTCCGCGCCGCGACGGCACGGATCGGCGTGGCGGAAGGGGGTTGGTTGCCGTCGATCACCCTGACCGGAGAGTATGGGACGCAGAGCGCTCAGTCCTCGCGTTTGTTCCAGTCGGGAACGAACATCTGGCAGGCGTTCGTCGGGGTCTCGCTACCGCTCTTCACAGAAGGCAGGCCCGGGAACGAAGAGGTCGCCATCGCGCGGGCGCGCGCGGCGCAGGCGCGCGCCCGGTACGAACAGACGGTGTTGGCGGCCATGCGCGATGTGGAGAACGCGCTCGTGGCGCTGCGCACGGCCCAGGACGAGACCACGGCGCTGCAGCGCCAGGCGGTCGCGCTGCGCCGCGCGCTCGAGCTTGCGAACCAGCGCTATGAAAACGGCGTGTCCAGCTACTTGGACGTGCTCGATGCGCAGCGTAGCCTGTTCAGCGCCGAGCTGTCGCTCACGCAAGCCGAACGCGATCAGCTCGTCGACGCCGTCGCGCTCTACCTGGCCGTCGGCGCCGCATGGCCCGCGGCCGTCGAGGACTCGGCGCCCAGGCGCTAGAAGTTCCCTATCTGGAGAACGTCTCGATGATCGCCTCGGCGATCGCGTCGGCGTTCTCGTCGAGCACGAAGTGGCCGCCGGCACGAAGAGAGGGGGCGGCATATCGACAGAAGCCGATACCAAAGTCTCATAGAGATCCGCGCCGCCATCGGTATATCCTCACTGCACGGCAGAGTCCGCACGCATGAGAACCGACTAGCGCCTCACCGGCTTCGGACGAATGCACGAGATGGGATTTTGGTGCTCACTCGGAAGCCGAGCGTAGTTTGACCCGCTCACTCGTGGGCGGTCGTCGACGACGACGAATCGGTGCTCGAGGCTGGCGCGGTTGCGTGCTTGCTCAAGCCATTGACCGAGACAGCGCTACTTGATGCGGTAATGAAAGGGCTTCGCAATCCTTGACAGCGGTCTTCCTCGCACGAGACTATAGACCCATTCGCGAATCAGCGTACGCCTCGGTCGACGGAGGTTCTGACATGGAGGCATCACTCGCATCTCTCGTCGACGAGCTCTCGCGACTGCGTGACCAATTGGAGAAGGAGGGTGCGAAACGAAAACGAGCAGAGGCGGCCCTCCTCGAAAGCGAGCGCGAGTCGCGCCTGATCGTGGACCGTATTCCCGGCTTGGTCGCAACCTTGACCCCGGCTGGTGAGGTCGAAGGCGTCAATAACCCAGTCCTCGAATATTGCGGCCGGACGGTGGAAGAGCTGAAGCAGTGGGGGATCAGCGACACCGTGCATCCAGAGGATCTTCCTCGCGTCATTGAGGTCATCACCCAATCCATGGCGTCGGGCGATCCCCACGAGATCGAGGAACGGATTCGACGTTTCGATGGCGTGTATCGATGGTTTCAAGTCCGCGGGCTCCCCCTGCGCGAT
>DASQAM010000617.1:0-1521 GCA_035635735.1 Gemmatimonadales bacterium
CTAGTCCCCGGGCGCAAGGGGAAAGCCTAGACGATCTCGACGGGAATCCCCATCAATCGGGCGATGAGACCCAGCCGGAAGGTTGCGTCGGTCTGGCGCTGCGCGGGGCTCTTCCCTGGTCCCTCGAGTGGGAAGTAGTGCGCCGTGAGCGGGCTCGTCGCCTTGGGCATGGCACGCAGGCTCTTCGGGCTCCATATGCCGCGATCGTCGCACTCGTTGAACAGCCGCGCCAGCACCCGGCTGGCGCTGGGGATCTGGCGCACGAGACCGAGTCGCGCCAGCAGCTCGATCCAGTAAAGCGCGAACGGGATGTCGGTGACGTGGCCCTGGGCGTCGGAGCGCATGGGATCGCCCAGGATCTCGAAGATCGGCTTGAGGAGCTTCTTACCCGCGAGGATGAAGAACGCGCGCCGCGGTGCGGGCGACGAGAAATAGTGCCCCAGCCGCTCGATGAACCCGGCTCGCTCTCGCTGCACGGGCGGCAGAAACGCCAGCATCTCCACGGCGAAGATGGTCGGAGGGCAGGCATGCGGATCGAGCACCGTCTTCCCCTGGGCCTTCTTGAAGGGGTTCGCCGCCAGTTCGCTGCGCAGGTACTGGGAGATGTTGCTGGCGATGGTATGCGCCGTGCCCCGCACCCGCGGATCGTCGCTCTGCCCCCCACGCGCTAGCGCGCACGCGGCGCCCTCGCGCCCCATGCGACGCGCCCAGCGCCCCAGCCCGGGATCCGTCTTGGCAGCCTTCTGGAACTCGACCAGCAACTCGAGCGCCCGCTGGGCGACCGTTCGGTCAGGATCGTCCGTTTCGATGCGTGACAGCAGCTGAAACAGGAACCGGTCGGCGTTACGAAACACCCGCTCTGACGGCGGCCACCCCAGCTCGAGTAGCCGCCGATACTGATAGACCGTGCCCGGCTCGGTCCAGCCGTACGCCTTGGAGGGCGTGGGCGCGAGCAGGCTCCCGCCCCACAGCCCCGTCGCCCTCTGCTTGCGAGCGATCGCCTGCGCCGGCTTGTAGTGCAACACCGATTCGCGCAGCGCCTCGAGGCGTGCGGGATCCCGCTCGGCCACCGGCACGACCTCGGCATAGGCTCGATAGACGAGGGGCGGACTCGCCGCCTCGACGAGCCACGACAGCGGCAGCCGATGCGATGTGGGGAGTTCCAGGTGCCCACTCCGAAGTGCGGGAGGTGCGACTGCCGCAAGGCGGGCGCAAACTTATGTGGGTGCCTCCCAATAGGCCAGAGGCACCCACATCCCACTTCCAGGAATGCTCATATACCATTTATTGACAGCGAGTTGCATTAACTGCAATACCCTGCACTCAGGGACGCGCGCGTCCCGCGGGCCGCTGAAATTCCGAATTCGGAAGCCAACGCGGCATCGCCGGCGCGTTCGCCACCGCGAGCGCGACCCGCATGGCCACGCGCACCTCCTGCGCCATACCCGCATAGGTGAACGTCGTGCGGTACTCGTCGCCCGGCTGGTGGTAGCGCTCGCGGTTGTAACGGGTGGCCTCCTG
>DASQAM010000618.1:0-5967 GCA_035635735.1 Gemmatimonadales bacterium
GTGATGGTGTTGGCGAAGCGGACGCCGGTTTGATCCGGGGTCAGCTGCCTGAACAACGGGGGAGTGCTTTGCTGCTGACTACATCCATTGAACAACACGAGCGAGACGACGAAGACGCAAAGATTTCTACACTTCATCGTCCGTCCCCTCGCCCAGCTGCTCCATGGCGACCCGCAACCGCGCGATCGCCGTCCCCAAGAGCCACCGGTCCACGTCCAGGAGCAGGCCTTGGTCCTGGGCGTAGGTCAGCAGGCCGAGCGCCGCGTGGATCTGGTCGGCGGCGGTTTCCAGCTCGAGCCGCCGTGTGAGCGCGGTGCGGCGCCGTTCGCCCTTCCGACGCTCGACCTCGACGGGCACGTCTTTGGTCCGGCGCTCGGCGCCGCTGCGTCGATCCGCTTTCTTTCGGCGATCCTTGCGTTGGGTAGCCATGGGCTCCGAATCTAGCCACGGGCCGGACCGCCGCGCGAGCCTCGCGCGGACCCGATTGTGCAGTCGGTAGCCTGCCCCCATCTTGAAAGTGCCATGGTCGCAAGCGAGCAGCACCGCAAGGCGGAGCGGCGGCTCCTGCCGCCCCGCCGCAGCGAGAGCGAGCGTCGCCTGGGCGAGCGCCGCCTGGAAGTCATCTCGCTCGACGAGGAGCGGCGCGACCAGGCCGAGCGACGTCGGGCCAGCGATCGGCGCCAGCCCGCCGACCGGCGCCAGACGGAGGCGCGCGGCGATAAACTCGTTGTGCTGGTGGTGAGCAACCAGGAGGAGGCCGCACGGCGTGTGCGCGGGCTCCTGGACGGCGCCGACCCGGACCGCTTCGGCGTAATAGCCTCGGAACCGCAGGCGTCGCTCGCTCGACTGGCGCGGGGCGGCGTCGACGTCGTGCTCCTCGCCATGTCGCTTTCCGCCCGTCGCGGCTTCGCCACCTTCACCGAGCTGCGGGCGCTGGCGCCCGCGATCCCGTTCCTCTTTCTGTCCGACTCGGCCGATGAGCGACACGGGCTGGAGGCGGTGCGCGCCGGGGCGCAGGACTTCCTGGTCCAAACCGACCTCGACGGTGAGCACCTCGCCCGCGCGCTCCGCCACGCGATCGAGCGGAACCGGCTCCATACCGCCCTGTTGGACCTCGCTCTCGTGGACGATCTGACGGGCTTGTACAACCGACGGGGCTTCCTGACGCTCGCGACCCGCGATCTCCGCCTCGCGCGCCGCAGCAACGAGACCCTGCTCGTCGCGTTCGCCGACCTGGACGACCTGAAAGGCGTGAACGACACCGCGGGCCACGCGGTGGGCGATCGCGCGTTGCGCGACACCTCGGCCCTCCTGCGGCAGACCTTCCGAGACTCGGACCTGGTGGCCCGGATCGGCGGGGACGAATACGCCGTGCTGGTGCGCCACGCGGGACCCGAGAGCGCCGGCGTCCTGGCCGAGCGATTGAAGCGACGGCTGCGCGAGTTCAACCACCGCGCGGGGCGGCCCTATCAGCTCTCGATCAGCCTCGGCTTCGCGACGCACAAAGCCAACACCCTGGGCTCCGTAGCCGGCCTGCTCGACCGGGCCGATCGGGCGCTCTACCGGGACAAGCGGCGCAAGCACGACGCAGACTGACCGAATCCCCCATGGCGGTCAAGCGCAAACCTCGTCGCTCCGATCCCCAGCGGTCGCTCCGCGACCATCTCGTCGAGCTGCTCGATGGGGGCCACGCCCATGTCACCTTCGAGGACGCGATCGCCGACTGGCCGCCCGAGCTCCGGCGCGCCAAACCCGCGGGGCAGCCCTTCACCCCCTGGCGCGTCCTCGAGCACATCCGCATCTCGCAGTGGGACATCGTGGAATTCACGAAGAGCGCGAAACACGTCTCCCCGGAATGGCCCGCGGGCTACTGGCCCGCGAGCGACGCACCACCCGACGCCGCCGCCTGGGACAAGAGCGTCGCCCAGGTGAAGCGCGATCTCCAGGCCATGCGGCGACTCGTGCGAGACCCTGCAACGGACCTGTTCGCCCGACTCCCGCACGGCACCGGTCAGACGGTGCTGCGCGAAGCGCTCGTCCTCGCCGACCACAACGCCTATCACCTGGGGCAGCTCGTGCTGATCAGACGCCTGCTCGGCGCCTGGAAGACCAAGTAGCGTGCAACCCTCCGTGACGCCGCCGGACGCCGGGCCGGGGCGGATTCGCACCCTGGAGCGCGGCGACATCCCGCAACTGGTTGCGCTCAGTCAAAAAGCCTTCCCACGAGGAGAACGCGTCGGGGCGGACGCGATGACCGCCTACTTTGAGCGGATCTTCTTCCAGAATCCCTGGGTTGACGCCGATCTCCCTTCGCTCGTGTACGAAGACGAGACGGGGCGGGTGGGCGGGTTCGTTGGGGTAGTGCCGCGTCGCATGCTGTTCCGGGGCGAGCCGATCCGTGTGGCCGTCTCGACTCAGCTGATGGTGGCCCCCCGATACGGTGGTCAGGTCGGGCGCCGGCTGATGAGTCGGCTCTTCGCGGGCCCCCAGGAGCTGAACATCACGGACGACGCCAACGATGCGGCGCGGCGCCTGTGGGAGAGTCTCGGCGGCGAGTGCTCGCCGATCTACGGGCTGCGTTGGACCCGCCCGCTCCGGCCGTGCTGCTATGCCGCCCGGCGCCTCGCACGCGGCGCGTTCGGCCGCGGCGTGGCGTTTGCAGCTCGGCCGCTCTTCGCCGCGGCCGACGCGCTCGTGGCCCGCCTGCCCGGTCCAACCCGCCTGGCTCAACCGCCAGGCATGCTCGAGCCGCTCGACGCCCGAACGTTGATTACGCACCTCGAGGATGTCGTCGGCAGTCGCGCGCTGCGCCCGGTGTACGACGACCGGTCGCTCTCGTGGCTATTCGCCCAGCTCGCGGAGAAAGCCATCTGCGGCGCGCTCCGGCAGCTGCTCGTTCGCGGGCCGACGGGACAGATCGCGGGCTGGTTTGTGTATTGCCTGAACCCGGGCGGGACCAGCGAGGTGATTCAGGTGGCCGCGCGGCGGTCCGCCGAGAAAACGGTGTTACGCTTCCTGTTTTGGGACGCGTGGCGCAACGGGGCGTGGGCGCTCGCGGGCAGAGTGGAGCCGTGGCTCGTCGACGCGCTGGGGGGCGCGAACTGGGCCATCCTCCGCTGGCTTCACCAATGGACACTGCTGCACTCACGGCGGCCCGAAATCCTGCACGCGATCGAGCGGGGCGACGCGTTACTGTCGCACTTGGACGGCGAGTGGTGGCTCAGTTTCTGAAACCGGCGCCGGCTCCGCGAGGCGTTCGCTCAAGATGAAGACACAGGGTCCTAATGACCTCGAGGCCCGCATCGCGCGACTGTTCGCCGAGCAACTGCAGGTCGAGCTGCCGACGCCGGAGGCGGACCTGTTCGAGAGCGGGCTGCTCGACAGCTGGCGACTGGTCGTGTTGCTGGGCGCCCTGGAGGCGGAGTTCGGAGTGCGCGTGGCGATGGAAGAGCTCGAGTTCGACGATGTGCGGACCCTGGCGCAGATCGCGAGCTTCGTAGCCGAGCGCGCTCCAGGACGATGACGACCAGCCCGATGGCGACGACCTTCACCCGCTTCTCGAGCCCCGTCGGCGAGCTCATCCTCGCCGCGACGGACTCCGGTATCACCGGGGTCTACTTCCCGACCTCCCGGCACGGACCGGCACCGCTGGAACGCAAAGACTGGGTGGAGGACGACGGTGGCGGCCCTGCGGCCGCGCTGCTCGCGCGGGTTCGACGACAGCTGGAAGAGTATTTCGCCGGCGCACGTACGACCTTCGATCTGCCCTTGAGCCCCGGCGGTACACCGTTTCAGCGGCGCGTGTGGGATGCCCTGCGCGCCATCCCGTACGGCACGACCCTGAGCTACGGCGAGCTGGCGCGCCGGCTAGGCGACTTGCGGGCCACCCGCGCGGTGGGTGCGGCCAACGGCAGGAACCCCATCCCCATCATCGTCCCCTGCCATCGCGTCGTCGGCGCCAACGGAGCACTCACTGGGTTCGGTGGGGGCCTCGATCGCAAGCGCTGGCTGCTCGAGCACGAAGGCGCACTGACGCGCGCTATTTTTTCGTAACGGTCTCTTCCTTCAGCACCTGTTTCGAAAACCAGGCCGCGACTCATGAGCGACGGAGATGGCACCCCTACCGGTCGAACGCCGCCTCGATTTCCTGAGCCGGCTCGAGTGGCGCATCAGACAGATTCGTGAGGATGGCGACGACCACGCGGGAATCACGGTCCAGGCCGAAGACCGCCGTCCCCCCGACCGCGCTGCCCCCGTGGAACGCCCAGCGGTGGCCTAAGCTGTCAGTCCTCAAGAACCAGCCGATCCCGTAGCCCGTCTCGGTGCCCGCGTTGGTGCGCTGCGATCTGAACAACAGATCCAGCGTCTCGCGCTTCAGGACCCCCGGATCGAGCAGCGCCGACCCGAACTGCACCAGGTCCTCGGCGGTCGAGACGAACCCGCCGCCCGCCCACTTGTAGCTATTGTCGACAGCGGGCGCGACATGGAAGATCCCCGCGCTATCCCGATCGTAGAACTGGGTGCGGGCCGGTACCAGGCTGTCCACGCGGTCGGGCGCGGTGTGAGTCAGGCCGAGGGGTCGAAATACGTGCGCCGACATGAAGTCCAGGAAGTCATCCCCCGACGCGCCCTCCACCACTGCCGAGACGAGATTCCAGGCGTAGCTCGAGTAGGAGAATTGCGTGCCGGGCGGGAACAGGAGCGAGTCGTCCTGGAAGATCGTGAGCCCATCCAGCACGGTGGCGAAATGGCGGTTTAGGAAGAATTCCTGATCCTTGTAATGCCTGATGCCGGCCAGATGGCCGGTGAGCTGCCGCGTGGTGATGGGGTAGCCCTTGTCCGGGAACGACGGCACGTACCGTTGCACCGGGGCGTCGAGATCGAGCTTCCCCTGCTCGTACAAGAGGGCGACGGCGGTGGCGGTGAGCGGCTTCGATACGCTCCCGATGCGGAACTGCGTCTCGCGCGTGACCGGCCGCTTGCGCGCGCCGTCGGCATATCCGAACCCCTCGGACCACACGAGCTTGCCGTTCACCGCCACGGCTATCTGCACCCCGGGGATGCGGGTCGCGAGCCGCTCGCACACGAGCGTGCGTTCCCGGGCCACCGTGGCCGCGTAGGCCGCAGGAACGCTCCCCGAGCGCCGGGAGATGCACGGCGTCCCCTGTGCGGCGAGAGTGGCGGGGATGAGAAGCCCGGCAAGGGCAATGCGGCGATGCATAGGCCTCAAAGTTCTCATGAACTTACTCCATCGCGGCTTCTAACGGGGTAGTTTTCCCTCCATGGAGCGCGTGCGGGAAGCCCTCTCGGCCGCCCTGGGCGACCGCTACCGGATCGAGCGGGTCCTGGGTCGCGGCGGCATGGCGACGGTGTACGTCGCCGAGGACCTCCGGCACAGCCGCCAGGTCGCGATCAAGGTGCTGCGGCCCGATGTCGCGGCCGTGATCGGCGCCGAGCGGTTTCTGCGCGAGATCGGTATCGCCGCGCGGCTCACCCATCCTCATGTCTTGCCGCTCATCGACTCCGGTCAGGCGGACGGATCCCTCTATTACGTGATGCCATATGTGCGCGGCGAAACGCTGCGGGAGCGCCTCGTGCGCGAGCAGCGGTTCGCGCTCAAGGACGCGCTGAGGATCGCGCGGGAGTTGGGCGCGGGGCTCGACTACGCGCACCGCGAGGGATTCGTCCACCGGGACGTGAAGCCCGAGAACGTGCTCCTCGCCGACGGGCACGCGGTGCTCGCCGACTTCGGGATCGCGCGCGCCATCTTCCAGGCCGGTGGGGAGCACGTCACCGAGGTCGGGCTCGCCATCGGGACGCCCGAATACATGAGCCCCGAGCAGGCCGCGGGCGATCGCGAGCTGGACGGGCGGTGCGACGAGTACGCCCTCGCCTGCGTCGTCTACGAGATGCTGGCCGGAGAGCCGCCGTTTTCCGGGGACAGCGCCCGGGCCATCGTCGCCAGAC
>DASQAM010000619.1:0-2258 GCA_035635735.1 Gemmatimonadales bacterium
CAACAACGCAAAGCTCGATTTCCCGCGCGGCTACCACATCGAAGTCTGGGGCGGCACGCAGGTGCCGTCCTACGGCTTCATGGGCGGGATTCACCGCTATCCCTCCGGCGGGGGCTACGGCCAGCCGCTCAAGGACGACTACCGCCGCTACTACGGCGCCACGATCGGCTTCTCGGGCCGCGGCGAGATGATCCCGAACGACGGCAGCTACTGCGAGATCGACTCCCGCACCGTGGACCGGTGGGGCATCCCCGTCCTGCGGTTCCACTGGAAGTGGGCGGATCACGAGTACAAGCAAGTGAAACACATGCAGGAGACGTTCCGGGCGCTCATCGCCGAGATGGGTGGTCAGGTGTTCTCGCCGATGCCGACCGCCGAGCAGGGGTACGGCATCGCCGCCGGCGGCGTCATCATCCACGAGCTGGGCGGGGCGCGTATGGGGGACGACCCCAAGACTTCCGTCACCAACCGGTGGTGCCAGGCGCACGACTGTAAGAACCTGTTCGTGGCCGACGGCGGGCCCTTCGTGTCGCAGGCGGATAAGAATCCGACGTGGACGATTCTCGCGCTGTCGATGCGGACGAGCGATTACATCACCGATCAGACGAGAAAGGGAGCGCTGTGATGAAGCGTCGCGACGCGGTGCAGCTCCTGGCCGTGGCGCCGCTTGCCGCGGCGTTCCAGTGGACGCCGGAATCGGTACGCGAGGCGTCGGCCCGGGCGCGCGAGCCGCTCGCCCGCGGCACGCCGTACGAGCCGAAGCAGTTCACGCCCCACGAGTGGGACACGGTGCGCGTGCTCGTGGACCTGATCATTCCCAAGGATGAGCGCTCGGGCGGCGCCACCGAGGCCGGCGTGCCGGAATTCATGGACTTCATGCTCGGCGACGATCCGGATCTGCAGACCCCCGTACGCGGGGGACTGGCCTGGCTCGATCACGAGTGCGACAACCGCTACGGCAAGACCTTCGTCGGCTGCACGGCGGCGGAGCGCAGCGCCGTGCTGGATGCGGTCGCGTGGCCGGCCAAGGCGAAGCCGGAGCACGCCGCGGGCGTGGCGTTCTTCAACCAGTTCCGCGACCTCACCGCGTCGGGGTTCTTTTCCAGTCGCATCGGCGTGCAGGACCTGCGGTACATCGGCAACACCTTCGTCTCCGAGTGGAAAGGCTGTCCCCCGGAGGCGCTCGCCAAGCTGGGCGTGACGTACTAATGGCACGCGGGAAGCAGGAGGGGCGGACGAGTATGACCGGGAAACGACTCGGCGTCGGATTCGTCGGAAGCGGGTTCAATGCGCGGTTCCATCTCCTCGCGTTCCAGAGCGTGCGAGATGCCGACGTGCTGGGTGTGTGGAGCCCGAACCACAAGCACGCTCAGGACATGGCGGCCGTGGCGCGGAAGCTCGACGTGGGGGAGGCGAAGCCGTACCGCTCGCTGGGCGAGATGGTGGCCGACCCCGCGATCGATGCGCTCTGGGTGTGCGGTCCGAACTTCGCGCGCATCGAGAACTTCGAGGAGATCACGGACGCGGTCGGGCGCGGGAAAGGAGAGCTCCGCGGGATCGCGTGCGAGAAGCCGCTCGGTCGCAACGTCGCGGAAGCGAAGCGGGTCCTCGAGCTCACGAAGAAGGCCGGGATCGCCCACGGCTATCTCGAGAACCAGGCGTTCGCGCCCGCCGTGGCGCAGGGCCGCGCCATCATCTGGGCGCGCGGCGCCGCACTCACCGGCCGCCCCTATCTGGCCAGGGCCGCGGAGGAGCACAGCGGACCCCACATGCCCTGGTTCTGGCAGGGCAAGCTGCAGGGCGGCGGAGTCCTCAACGACATGATGTGTCACTCCTCACTGGTGGTGCAGCACCTGCTGACGCCGCCCGACGCGCCGCTCGGATCCGTGCGCCCGGCCCGCGTGACGGGGCACATCGCGAGCCTCAAGTGGTCCCGTCCCGCGTACGCGAAAAAATTGCAACAGCAGATGGGGAAGGACGTGGACTACACCAAGGCCCCGTCGGAGGACTTCGCGAGCGTCGTGATCGAGTTCGAGACCGACGACGGCGCCACCGTGATCGGCGAGGCGACCACGTCCTGGAGCTTCGTCGGCGCCGGGCTGCGGCTCTCCGCCGAGCTGCTCGGCCCCGAATACTCGATGTCGTGGAATACGCTCGACAGCGGGCTCAAGCTCTTCTTCAGCCGCGAGGTGAAAGGCAAAACGGGCGAAGACCTGGTCGAGAAGCAGAACGCCGAGATGGGGCTCATGCCCGTAGTG
>DASQAM010000620.1:0-2274 GCA_035635735.1 Gemmatimonadales bacterium
ACCGATCCGCTCGGTGACCAGCAAGCGGTGCAGGTCGTCGATCCCCGAGACCGCTTGCCCGTCGAAGCCGATGATGATGTCTCCCGACGCGACTCCGGCGCGTGCCGCCGGGCTGTCCGGCTCCACGCCAGTCACCAGCACCCCGCTCCTCGCGGCGGTCCCCAACGCCCGCTGCGCCAGCCTGAGCAACGGAACGTTCTGTCCCGCGACTCCGATGCGGCTGCGGCGGATCTTGCCGTGCCGGATCAGCTGGCCGGTCACGACTTTCGCCGTATTGATGCCCACGGCGAAGCAGATCCCCTGGGCGGGAAGGATCACCGCCGTGTTCACGCCGACCACCCGGCCCCGCGCGTCCACCAGCGGCCCGCCCGAATTGCCCGGGTTCAAGGCCGCGTCGGTCTGGATCACGTCGTCGATCAATCGCCCACCCACCGAGCGGAACGAGCGTCCCAGGGCGCTCACCACGCCCGCGGTCACGGTGCTCTGGAAGCCGAGCGGATTGCCGATCGCGACGACCAGCTGACCCACTCGAAGCGCGCCCGAGTCGCCGAACTCGGCGACCGTGAGCGCCACGGGCGGGACCCGGATCACGGCCAGGTCGGTGTCGGGGTCGTCCCCCACGAGCTCCGCCGCCACCGGGCGACCGTCGGCGAACGCGACCTCGATCCGCGTGGCGTCATGCACCACGTGGCTGTTGGTGAGTACGAACCCGTCGGGAGTGAACACGAACCCGGAGCCTTTGCCCGGCACCTCGCGCGCGGGCCGGCCGCGCCGTTCGACCTTGTGCCGCACTTCCACGCTCACCACGGCGGGGCCGACTTTCTCGGCCGCGCCGGTCACCGCTCGGGAGTACGCATCGAGCAGGTCGTCGTCGCGGAGCGGTACGGCGCGCGGGGGAGCTTGGGGTGGGACGACCGCCTCGTCGGAAACGAGTACGGGTGCTGCGTTCATGGTCCTGACCTCCGTCATATCCTCTAGAACGTCGCGGGGTTCCCGCGCCGGGCGCCCCGGCGCGCCGTATATTTCTGTCCCTATGGACCTTACCGGCTCGCTCGCCGTCGTCACCGGCGCCACCGAAGGGATTGGGCGCGCGACGGCCTTCGCCTTGGGCCGGGCGGGGGCGCGAGTCGCCATCTGCGCGCGTACCGAGGCCAATGTACACGCCACGGCGCGCGCCCTGAAGGCGGACGGCATCGACGCTATCGGCATGCCGTGCGACGTGTCCGACGCTGCCTGCGTAGAGGCCTTCGCCGCGTTTGTGACCCGGGAGCGGGGCACGCCGCAAGTACTCGTAAACAACGCGGGGATCGGGCGGTTCAGGCCGCTGGTGCAGCTCTCGCTCGAGGACTGGGACGAGACGATGGGCGTCAACGTGCGCTCCCTCTATCTCGTCACGCGAGCGTTCCTCCAGGGCATGCTCACGGCCGGGACCGGGACGATTGTGAACATCGCATCGCTCGCCGGGAAGAACGGCATCGAAGGGGGCACGGCGTACTGCGCCTCCAAGCACGCGGTGCTGGGCTTCTCCAAGAGCCTGATGCTCGAAGTGCGCAAGCAGGGCCTGCGGGTCGTAGCGATTTGCCCGGGCTCCGTGGCCACGCCGTTCATGGATAAGCGGGAGCGGGTGCGCCCCGCGCCCGACCGCGCCCTCACGGCCGACGATGTGGCGCATGCGGTCCTGTCCACGCTGACGGTGTCGGATCGGGCGATGATCAGCGAAGTCGACATCAGACCGACGAATCCATGACCCTGAGGCGTCACGAAGAGTCGTCACGAAGAAATCGTCGCGAGAGAACGTGTGACACGACGGTTTCTCGACGTTGCCTCGCGACGTCGTCCCGTGACGCCTCTTCGCGACGCAGTTTGAAGTGATGCTGGACCCAATCCGGAAGTTGCTGACAGAGGCCGGCAAAGCCAAACAAACCCGCGCCTTCTGGCAGGCCGCCGCCGAGATCCTCAGCCAGTCGGCCGGGGGGGCGCGGGTCCAGCTCACGTACAAGGGCCTGACTGAATCGGGCACCCTCGAGGCGGGCGCCGCCGGGAGGGACGGCGAGACGTTCCTCACTGACTATCACGACGCCGACGGACGTCACGTGAGCGCACGTTTCGAGGGGCTCCCGGCCGGCTTTCCCAGCGAGGTGCTGCGCTCGACCATCGAGGTCGCGACCCACCTGGCCGTGATGGTGGCGCGTCGCAGCGGGCTGGAGCGCGAGCGCCGGCTCGGCACGTTCCTGGTGGAGCTGTCGCGCTGGCTCCTGGCGGCGCCGGAGCGCG
>DASQAM010000621.1:0-1757 GCA_035635735.1 Gemmatimonadales bacterium
CTTCGGGTTCTCGATCCCGACGTAGGCCTCGCCCACCGGCGCCTTCACGCCTTCCATGACCTGCTTGAAGTGATAGATCATCGCCTCCATGTCGTTCATCGCACGCGACTTGGGAGGGAGGATCACCCGCGGGTCGGCGACATTGATGGGACCGTCGGGCAGGCGCACGAGCGCCTGTTGCAGGATGCGGGTCGACTGAGAGCACTCTTCGAGGCGGACGAGGTAGCGGTCGTAGACATCACCGTGCTCGCCCACCACGACGTCGAAGTCATACGTCTCGTAGTCGAGGTACGGCTTGTCCTTCCGCACGTCGTACGCGACGCCCGACGCGCGCAACATCGGGCCCGAGAGCGAATGGTTCGTCGCCTCCGCGGCCGTGAGCGCGCCCACGCCCTGGGTGCGGCCGACCCACACGGCGTTTCGGGTCAGCACGCGATCGATCTCGTTCAGCGTCCGGGGGAAGGTCTGGGTGAATTCGCGGAGCCCGGAGACGAAATCGTCGGTCACGTCGGCCATCATACCGCCCACGCGCGTCACGCTGGTGGTGAGCCGGGCGCCGGTCCACATCTCCTGGAGATTGTAGATCCGCTCGCGTTCCTGGAACGCCCAGAGAAACGGTGTGAACGCTCCGAGGTCGATCGAGGTCGTACCGAGCCACACCATGTGCGAAATGATCCGGCTCATCTCGCACGCAATCACGCGCAGTACCGTACAGCGCGGCGTGATCTCGATGCCCATCAGCTTCTCCGCGCCGAGCGCGAAGCCGACGTTGTTCGCCATCGGCGACAGGTAGTCGGTCCGGTCGGTGAGCGGGATGATCTGGTTGTAGTGGCGGTATTCCCCCAGTTTCTCGAACCCCGAGTGCAGATAGCCAAGGTGCGGGATCACCCGCACCACGGTCTCGCCGTCGAGCTCGACCACCAGCCGCAGCACCCCGTGGGTCGCGGGATGCTGCGGCCCGATGTTGATCAGCATGTGCTCGCCCGCGAGATCCGGCTCGGGAGCAAGGTCCGCCGCGCCCAACGGTACGCGGACCGGCTGACCCCGGGCGTCCAGGCCGGGGGTCGCGAGCTCGAGCTCGACGGTGCGCTTGCTCACTCGGAGTTGGGGAGCTTGCCGCGCTCACCGCGGCGCAGCCGCTCCCTCATGTCGGCGGGGAGCTCGTCGTACGCCTCGGCGATCGACAACTCCTCCATGGAGTAATGCGCTTCGGGGTTGGCGCCCAACGCCTGTCGCACCTGCTCGGCGCGGCTGAAGCGCCCCCGCAGCGGGAAGTCCTTCCGCAGCGGGTAGCCTTCGGCGTAGGTCTCCCACATGAGGATCCGGCGCAGGTCGGGGTGGCCGCGGAACGTAACGCCGAACATGTCGTACGTCTCACGCTCCAGCCAGTCGGCGCCCCGCCACAGGAGTACGACAGAGTCCACGCTCAGGTCGCCGCGCGGGTCGAGCTCGACCTTGACCCGCAGGTCGACGCGGCGCGCGAGCGAGCGCACCTGATACACCACTTCGAGCGGTCGCTCGCGGTCACGATACTCGACTGCCGTAACGTCGACCAGATAGTCGTAGCCCTGCTGCGGCGTATCGCGCAGCCACGTCATCACGTCGAGCAAGGCGTGGCGCGCGACGTAGACAATCGTGTCGCCGCACGACTCGAGCCCGCGGCCGATCGCGTTGCCGAAGGTCGCTCGCAGGGCGTCGACGGACGGATTCACGACGAGCGGAACTGGTGGACGGAGTTGCCGAACGGCTCCGAGATC
>DASQAM010000622.1:0-4501 GCA_035635735.1 Gemmatimonadales bacterium
AGCCGACGAGCGGATTGGCATACAGCTTGTCATCGGGCGGCGCGTGCTCGAGCTGGACCTGGTCGAGCCCGACCTCGACCTCCTCCGCGAGGAGCATGGGCATCGCCGTATACATGCCCTGTCCCATTTCGACTTGCCCGATGATCATGGTCACGCGGCCATCCCTGCCGATGCGAATGAACGCGTTCGGCGCGAAGCCTGGCGGCGCTGCCGCGGCGGTGGCGACGGTGCCCGACCGATCACCCACCCGCCAGCCCAGCATGAGCCCGCCCCCAGCCGCGGTGAGCACCACCACGAAGTCGCGTCGCGAGACGGTGTGCGTGGTCATGGTCAGGCTCCCTTCGCGGCCTGCTTGATCGCGGCGCGGATGCGAGGGTAGGTCCCGCAGCGGCAGATGTTGCCCGACATCGCCCCGTCGATATCGGCATCGCTGGGATGGGCGTTCTTCGCCAACAGCGCCGTGGCCGACATGATCTGACCCGACTGGCAGTAGCCGCATTGGACGACCTCGAGGTCCAGCCACGCCTGCTGCACCTTCTTGCCCGCCGGCGTCTGTCCGATCGCCTCGATGGTGGTGATTTTCTTCACGCCCACCGCGGCGACCGGAGTGACGCAGGAGCGGATCGGATGGCCGTCGAGGTGGACGGTACATGCCCCGCAGAGCGCCATCCCGCAGCCGAACTTCGTGCCGGTTAGGCCGACGACGTCACGCAGCACCCACAGCAGCGGCATGTCCAGCGGCACGTCGACTGTCACGTCGCGTCCGTTGATGCTCAGGGTGGTCATGAATGACGCTCCACGAGACGGAATGAAGGACTCAGAGCCCGAACAATACCCGGTCGAGCGAAATCGCGCCCGCACCCAGAAAGACCAGGGCGAGCGCGGCGGTCAGGAGCACGAAGTCGAGTTCCCAGCCACCGTCCACGCTGAACCCGCGATGCATTTGGACGGCCTTGAGCCGGATCGCGCCGAGCATGATGATCACGAACCCGGCGGCGGCCGGTTGCATCAGGAAGCCGGCGAATGCGGCCACCGCCCCGAGGGGCTCGACGATCGAGAGCAGCCGCACCGTCGACAACAAGCCCGCCGGCATCTGCGGCGAGGGCGCCATCTTCCACATCGCCCGCTTCGAAGTCCCGTGCACCCAGAAGCTCATCCCCACACCGACGCGCAGGGCCAGGAGACCCCAATCGCTCAGCTGATGCAGATTGGAGAAGAACGGCATGGCGGACCCTAGTAAGCGGTCGGTCCAGTCACCATCACGTGTTTCTATGATTGGGGGTCATCACGACGCACTCGAGGCGATCGGAAGCGTGAAGCTGAACACCGCTCCGCGCGGGGTGTTGCTCGTGGCCCAGAGCCGGCCTTGATGCGCCTCGACGATCCAGCGAGAGATGGCGAGGCCCATGCCCATGCCGGTTTTCTTGGTCGTGAAGAACGGCTCGAACACCCGCTCCACATCTTCGAGCCCGCTGCCCTGATCGCGGATCTCGATCAACACGCTGTTCGTCCCGTCGCGTCGGGAGCGAATCTTCAGCATTTTTGGATGGCTTTCCTCGGACTCCATCGCCTCGACGCCGTTGCGCACCAGGTTGACGATGACCTGTTGCATCTGCACGCGATCGGCCAAAATCGGTGGGACGTCGTCCGCCAGGTCGGTCTCGATCCCGACGCTCCTGGCGGCCACCTCGTCGGCCATGAGCCGGTTCACTTCGCGGATCACCTCGTTGAGATCCAGCGGCGTCCGGGTCAAGTCGGTCCGCTTGAACAGTGCGCGGATGCGGTTCACCACCTCGGCCGCGGCGTTGCCGTCGCGAATGACCCGTTCCGCGGTACGCCCCGCCCGTTCGAGATTGGGAGGCTCGGCCGATAACCAGCGCTGAATCGCGTGACCGTTGGCGACCAGGGCCGCCAGCGGTTGACTGATCTCATGCGCGATGGAGGCCGCCAGTTCGGAGACGGTCGCAATCTTCGAGGCACGGGAAAGCTTTGCCTGCGTCGCGCGCAGCGCCTCCTCCGCCCGCTTGCGATCGTCGATGTCCGTTCCGCCCGCATACCAACGGAAGATCCGTCCCTGCTCGTCGCGCAGGGGATGGTACTGGACCAGGAACCACCGGTACTGGCCATCCTTGCGCCGCACGCGCCACTCGATTTCGAATGGCATCGAACGGGCCAGCCCCTGGCGGCGCTCATCCTGCAGTCGGGCCCAGTCGTCGGGATGGAACAAAACCGGATTGCCCCGGGAGTCGGGGGTCAGCAGCTGTTCCATGGTGAGCCCCGTGTAGTCGAGCAGGGGTCGGTTCGCGTACAGGCCAGTCCCGTCCGGGCCGAGGACGACGATGGTCTGGGGTAAGGCGTCGACGATGCTCCGCAGCTCCTGCTCGCTCTTCCGTAGCGCGTCTTCCGCCCGCTTGCGGTCGTCGATATCGACAGCCACGCCATACCAATGGACGATGCGGCCCGCCTCGTCACGCATCGGCTCGGCACGCGCCTGGAACCAGCGATACGAACCGTCCGCGCCCCGGAGTCGGGCGGTCAGGTCGAGGGCACCGGTCTCGTGGGCACGACCCCACGCCTGGGCCGCCGCGTCGAGATCATCCTGATGGACCATCGCGTTCTGCACCTTGAGTTTCACGAGGTCGTCCAGGGTTCTCCCGAGGTCCTCCGGGCCTCGACCGATCCCGTCCAGGCCTCTCCCGGTATAGTTGGCGAGGCGGGAGTTGATGTAGTCCGGCTCACCGTCGGGTGTCGCGCGCCATACCATCGCCGGCAGGGTTTCGATCAGCCGGTTGAGACGCTGTTCGCTGTGGCGCAGCGCGTCGTCGGTCCGCTTTTGATCATCGATGTCGATGTCCACGCCGTACCAGCCAATCTCCTGGCTGTGGAGATCCCGGATGCGCACCGCGGAGACGCGAAACCACCGGTAGGTGCCGTCGAATCGCCGCACCCGGTGCTCGACGACATACGGATCGCCGGTTGCCCACGGAGTGGGATACCGCGTTGAGCGTGTCGGCGACGTCGTCGGGATGCAGCACGTCAGTGCGTCCGAAACTCGCCACACTCGGGCCGCGATTGAAATCCTCAATGCGTTTGCCGGTGTAGTCGGCAAAACGTTGATTCACGTATCGCAGCTTCCCATCCTGACCCGCCGACCAGGCGAATCCGGGCATGTTCTCGACGATCAGCCGAGCTTCGCAGTCGTTGTGAGGTGGGGACTCGGAAGACGCTTTCATGGCGAGAGCTGTCAGCCTCGAATGTGCCGCGTGTCCACCCCGGCATGATGGCAGGGTAGGGCAACGCCGGCGATACGACAATAATAGAAAGACGTTATATCCGCGCTGCATCTCAAGTCCACGCCGTGCAGCCACAGGTTAATGCAAAGACGTGATAGGCAGAAAGCCCGACTGGGATTAGCGTGCGTCGAAGAAATTCCGAATGGGAGAATACCGATGCATCGCCTCTTGATCACGACCTCGGCGCTCACGGCGCTCTTGGCAGCCTGTAGCGAGCACACGGCCCCGACCGCGGTCGGCGGTCCCAGCGCCGCCGTCGTCGGACCCAGTCTCGCGCAGAACCCGAATCCCAAACGACCCGGTACGACCGTCATCGTCTATGATGACTTCCACAAGCCCGACGGCTACACGCTGGCCGACTATAACGCGAAATGGACAACTTTCACGCTCGGCGAGATGGCCATCGCGGATACGCGCCGGTTCGACAACCACACGTTCTCGATCTCCGCGACGCCCTTCAGGACCGGCAAGGATGCGAGCGTGTTCGATCACGCCAAGTACACCGCCCTGAGCAAACAGGTGTTCGCGGTACCGGAGATCGGCTCCATCACCGTCTCGATCGACATCGCGGCTGAAACACCCGGGACCGTCGAGGGCCGGGTCGTGCACGGCACCTACGTCCAGTCCGGGGCGCCGTACGCAGCGACGGTGCTGCAGGGTCAGCAGGCCGCCGCCACGCTCCATATGATCGACTTCGCCACCGGGCAGCTGTTCGACTGGTTCGTGTCCGGAAACACCGCCTTCCCGCTCTACGAGCGCCTGCCGTCGACCGTGTCCGGGTCGGCCGAGCACGTCGGCACCGACAAGATGTACACGCAGATCACGCACGAGGTACCGATCGCGGCGGGTGTCCCGCACACCGTGGCAATCCGCTATTCACGCGACCGGCGGCGCTCGCGCGTGGAGTACCTGCTCGACGGCAGGCGCGTGTTCCAGGTCGAGAGGGTCGGCATTCCGCTCGACGCGCAGGGAGTCAAGTACTCCGGGATCTATCCGTCGCTCGGACCCGGGGAGCTCTTGCGGGACAAGATCAACTCGGTCGTCATCGCCCACGGCCTCTTCAGCCTGCTCGACGCGTTCCCGTTCCAGCACCCGGAGGCGCCGGCGCTGAATGTCTCCGTTCCTTTGACGGAGCGCCTGTTCGGCCAGGGTGTAAAGGCCAACTTCGCGAACGTCGTCGTCACGATCGAAGACAAGACCAAGCCCTA
>DASQAM010000623.1:0-5893 GCA_035635735.1 Gemmatimonadales bacterium
AGGTCGAATCCGGACCCCGCGGCTTTGAGGATCGCCCCGAGGTTCTTGAGCATCTGCTCGGCTTGCTCGGCCGTGGTCTTGCCCACGATGCCGCCGGTTTTGGGATCGAGCGCAATCTGCCCGGCCGTGTACACCATCCCCTCGACCACCACCGCCTGGCTGTAGGGGCCGATTGCTTCGGGGGCGCCTTCCGTCACGACGATTCCCAGGGGCTTCGCTGCCATTAGAAGAGTCCCTCGATCGTTCCGTCCGGGTGCACGCGGATCCTTTCGGCCGCGGGCGTCTTCGACAACCCCGGCATAGTCATGATGTCGCCCGCCAGCGCCACGACGAACCCAGCGCCCGCCGAGGGCAGAATGTCCCGGACTTGAAGCGTGAACCCGCTCGGCGCACCCAGCTTGGTCGGGTCGTCCGAGAACGAGTATTGCGTCTTCGCCATGCACACCGGCGTCTCGCCCAGCCCCATCGCGGGCAGCTGCTCGAGCGCCCGCTCCGCGACGGGGGCAAAGGCCACGGCCCCGGCCCCGTAGATCTCCTTCGCAATCGTCTCGATCTTCTCCCGGATCGGCCGTTTCTCGTCGTACAGAGGCGTGAACTTCGCCGTGCGAGCCTCCAGGAGCTTGAGGATCGCTTCGGCCACCGCCACACCGCCCTCTCCACCCTTCTCCCACACCTCGCACAGCTCGACGCCCACACCCTCCGCGGCGCACTCGGCCCGCACCGCGTCGAGCTCGGCTTCGCCGTCCGTGATGAACCGATTGACGGCCACGACCACCGGGACGCCGAATTTCTTCACGTTGCGGATGTGGCGGCGCACGTTCGCGGCGCCACGCTTCACGGCGTCGACGTCGGCTTTGCCGAGCGCATCCTTCTTGACGCCGCCATGCATCTTGAGCGCCCGCACCGTGGCGACCACGATCGCCGCCTCCGGGTTCAGGCCCGCCATGCGGCACTTGATGTCGAAGAACTTTTCGGCGCCCAAGTCGGCGCCGAATCCCGCCTCGGTGAGGACGACGTCGCACAGCGTAAGGGCGAGCTTGGTCGCCACCACGGAGTTGCAGCCGTGGGCGATGTTCCCGAACGGCCCACAGTGGATGAACGCCGGTCCGCCTTCGAGCGTCTGCACCAGGTTGGGATTGATCGCGTCCTTGAGCAGCAGCGTCATGGCCCCCTGGGCCTTCAGGTCGCTCGCGCGCACCGGCTTCTTGTCGGACGTGAGCCCCACGATGATGCGCGCGAGGCGCTGCTCCAGGTCCTCGATCCCGGTCGCCAGCGCCATGATGGCCATGATCTCCGAGCCCGGAATGATCACGAACCGCTCCTCGCGGGCGGGGCCGGCGTTCAGCCCTCCGAGTCCCACGATGATGCTGCGCAGGGCGCGGTCGTTCATGTCGATGGTGCGCGGCCAGGTGATACGACGCGTGTCGAGACCGAGCGCGTTGCCGTGATGCAGATGCGCATCCAGCATCGCCGACAGCAGGTTGTGGGCGCTCGCGATCGCGTGGAAGTCCCCCGTGAAGTGCAGGTTGATGTCTTCCATCGGGACGACTTGGGCGTACCCGCCGCCGGCGGCTCCACCCTTCACGCCGAAGACGGGTCCGAGCGACGGCTCCCGGATGCAGAGCGCGGCGTTCTTCCCGAGCTTTCGGAGCGCCTGCGTCACCCCGACGGTCACCGTGGACTTTCCCTCGCCCGCGGGCGTCGGGTTGATCCCGGTGACCAGTACCAGCCGTCCTTTCGGCTTGCGGCGCGCCACGGCGGAGAGCCGCACCTTCGCCTTGTACTTGCCGTACAGCTCGATCTCCTCGTCGTCGAGCCCCAGCTCGGCGGCGACGTCCGCGACCGGACGCAGCTCGGCCGCCTGCGCGATGGCGATGTCGGTGGGCACCTTGGCCGTCGTGGTCACGGATGCTCTCGGCTAGAGGGTCGTGGCGAGCCGCGCTCCGAAGAGCCGGCGCGCGTTGTCCGTGGTACGTTGGCCGATGGCTTCGACCGACTCTCCCCGGGCGCGCGCGAGTGCGTCGGCCACGGCGCGTACGAAGGCCGGCTCGTTGCGCTTCCCGCGATGGGGCACGGGAGCGAGATACGGGCCGTCCGTCTCGACGAGCAGACGGTCGGGCGGGCAGGCGGTGAGGCGGTCGGTCATCGTCCAGTTCTTGAAAGTGATCATGCCGCTGAAGGAAAAGTACGCGGCGATCGCCATCCCCGCCTCGAACACACCCGGACCCGAGCTGAACGAGTGCAGCACGACCGGCGTATCCGCCCCCCGGAGCATGGCCGCTACGTCGTCGTCGGCCTCGCGCGCGTGCACGACCACCGGCTTCCGCACCTCGCGGGCGAGGGTGAGCTGGGCCTCGAAGGCACGACGTTGCGCGTCCCGCGGCGAGTGGTCGTAATGGTAATCGAGCCCGGTTTCCCCGAGCGCCACCACTTCGGGTAGGGCGAGCAGGTCTCTCAAGCGGGCGGCGGCCGCGGCCGACCAGTGCCGCGCCTCATGGGGGTGGATGCCGGCCGTGGCGGAAAGGCCGGCGTGAGCCTGGGCGAGGGCTACCGCGCGCTCGCTCTCCGGCAGCGTCGCGCCGATGACGACGACGTGCCCGACGCCGGCCTCCCGGGCGCGCGCGAGGACGGCCTCGCGGTCGGGGTCGAACGCCGCATCGCCCAGATGGCAGTGGGCGTCGACCAGGCCCGTCACACGGCCGCTTTTGAGCGGACCGCGGAGCCACCCCCCGGTGCCGCGGGAGGCGGGTTGAGCGGGACGGATCCTGGAGGCCGGAGCGCCCGGGCGCCACGCGCGTCCTCGCCCGGCCAGCGCTTCTCGATGTACATCAGGAGCGGAGCCGCGATGTAGATCGACGAGAACGTGCCCGTGAAGATCGCGAAGGTCATCACCAGCGCGAACGGCCGCAGCACCTCGCCCGCGAGCAGCACGAGCGCGATGGTGGTCGCCATGGTGGTTCCGTGCGTCAACACCGAGCGCGGCAGCGTTTCGTTGATCGAGAGGTTCAGGATCTCGTACAGGTTCTGGCGCCGGAACTTGTGCAGGTTCTCGCGAACGCGGTCGAAGATGATGATCGTGTCGTTGAGCGAGTAGCCGACCATGGTCAGGACCGCGCCCACGACCACGAGACTCACCTCGAGGTCGAGATAGCGGATGAACGCGATCGTGGTGAGGATGTCGTGGAACGTCGCGAGCACGGCGGCGAGCCCGAAGCGCCACTCGAAGCGGAACGCGAGATACACGAGCGTGACCAGGAATGAAAGCAGGATCGCCGCGAACGCTTTGCCCTGGAGCTCGCGGCCCACCTTTGGGCCGACCGCCTCGGTGCGGAGGATCTTATAGTGCTCCGACGCCGGGCCCAGCGTGCGCGCCAGCGCCGAATCCACCGCCGCCGCCGTCATCTCCGTCGCGCCCTCGACGGCCTGGTCCGCCCGTCCGATGCGCGCCCGGATCACGTATTCGTTGGCCGCCCCGAACTGCTGAATCTCCGCGTCACGGATGTTGGCCGCGTCCAACGCGCTGCGGATGCGCTCGGTCCCGACGGGCTCGGTCGTCTGAACCTGGATCAGTGTGCCGCCGGTGAACTCGATCGAGTAATTCAAGCCGCGCACCAGGAACAGCCCGAATCCGGGAATGATGATCGCCGCGGTGAGCCCGTAGGCCCAGCGGCGCCACTTGATGAAGTCGTAATTGGCGTTGGCGAAGAGTCGGATCATCTCAGACGCTCAAGGTGGCCATGTCCGGCCGGCGATCGAGCCAGATCATGTAGAAAGTCCGGACCACGAACACCGCGGTGACAAACGACGCGAGGATCCCGATGATCAGCGTGATGGCGAAGCCCTGCACCGGCCCGGTCCCGACGAGCCACAGGATGAACGCCGTCAGGAGGGTGCTCACGTTCGAGTCGATGATGGCGCTCATGGCGTGCTTGAAGCCCTCGTCCACCGCGGTGCGCACCAGCTTCCCGTGCTGCAACTCCTCGCGGATGCGCTCGAAGATCAGCACGTTAGCGTCCACCGCGATGCCGACCGACAGCACCAAGCCGGCGAGCCCGGGCAGGGTGAGCGTGAACCCGAAGCCCGCCAGCCCTCCGAGCGTGAAGACCACGTACAAGACCAGGGCCGCCACGGCCAAGAGGCCCGAGACCCGGTAGTAGACCACCATGATCAGCACGACGAGGGCGACGCCCACGATTCCCGCTCGGATGCCGTCCCTGATCGAGTCCTGGCCGAGCGACGGTCCGATGGTACGCTCTTCGATGATCGTGAGCGGAGCGGGGAGCGCGCCGGCCTTGAGCACCAACGCCAGGTCCTGGGCGTCCTGCAGCGGCTTCGCCCCCAGCTCGATCTGGCCGTGCTGGCCGATCTGGCTCTTGATGACGGGCGGCTGGCCCTGCACCCGGCCGTCGAGGATGATCGCCATGTAGTCGTTGACGTGGCGCCCGGTTTCGCGCTCGAAGATCCGCCCGCCGGCCCGAGACAGCGTGAAGGTCACCACCGACTGGTTCGTGAGCGGGTCGCGCGTCGCTTTCGCGTCCTGGAGGTATTCACCCGTGATGATGGGCCGGTCCTCCCCGGCGTACAGCGTCCGGTAGCTCCGGCCGGCACGCGACAACACTTCCGTGCCCCACCTGAGCTCCAGCCCTCGCGGGATGAGCCGTTGCACGTCGGGCCGCGCCAGCAGACTCTCGGCCACCGGCACCTGCTCTTCCGGCACGAGATACTCGCCGGGCAGCTGACCCTGGAACAAGAGCGACGAGAGGGGGCCGGGAGCGTTCAGGTCGGTCGTGTCCTTCGCCGCCGCCTTGCCTTTCCGCGCCTTGCCCTTCGCTTTCGCGGTGTCGGTCCCGAACAGCTGAGTCACGCTCGCCGCCGCGGCCCCCTGTCCGGACGCTCGCACCCCGGCCCGCTGCAGCGCCTTGTCGATCTCGGGCAGCGCGTCGCGGAACAGGTTCTTCATGTCGGTGATGCGAAACTCGAGAAATGCCGTGCGCTGGATGATGCTCTTGGCTCGGGCCGGGTCCTTTTCGCCTGCCAGCTCGACGATGAGGCGGCAACGTCCCTGGATCTGCACGACGGGCTCGGTCGTGCCGAACTCGTCGATCCGCGTCCGGACCACCTTTTCGGCGAGCTGGATGGCGGTGGCACAGTCGGGCACGGGACCCTTCGACTGGTCCACTTCGAGGGCGAGATGAATACCGCCCTGCAGATCGAGCCCGAGATTGATGGGGACGCGCCGGATCGTGGTGTCCTTCATGCGTCCGGTCGTCGCGTCGCGCACCCGCTGCGTGACGTTGGTGGGAATCAGCTGCCACACCGCGATCGCCAGCAGTATGCCGACGGCGATCAGTCGCGAGCGGATCGTGCGCATTTGAGTCTCTACCCCTTGAGGACCGCGCGCGCCGCGATCGCGTCGCGCTCGATCTGGTCGACCAGCGCCTGACGCGACGGGAAGGTCTGGGTATCCCGCAGCCGGCGCGCCCACGCCACCGTCACCGTCGCACCGTACACATCACCGGTGAAATCGAACAGATGAATCTCCAGTCCGCGCGCGAGTACGCCGAACGTGGGGCGCGGGCCCTGGTTCATCATGCCATCGTACCGCTTGCCGTCGATCTCGACCCGCACGGCATACACGCCGTCCGGCGGCAGCAGTTTGCGCGGGTCGGGCGACGTGAGGTTGATCGTCGGCACCCCGATCGTCCGGCCCCGCCCCGCGCCCCGCTCCACCACCGCCTGTAAGCTGTATGGCCGCCCGAGTCCGCGCTCGGCCGATGCCAGGTCGCCGTGCGCCACGGCCGTCCGGATCAGCGACGACGAGATGGGCTGCGCGTCGTCCTTCACGGCGGGGACGACCTCCATGGCGAACCCGTCCTCGCGCGCCAGCCGCCGC
>DASQAM010000624.1:0-7022 GCA_035635735.1 Gemmatimonadales bacterium
AGCGGCGTGACGTTGATGTCGGCCTTGACGGCCGCCCGGGCGCTAGTGGCTGACAGGGCCACTGGTCTGCGACGCCTTCTGCGTCTGGAATTCCTTCGTGAAGATCGAGCGGCCGAACTCCGACCCGACGCTCTTGATCAGATAGTCGATCAGCTCCTTCGAGGTGTACGTCATCTCGACGGAGAGGAAGTCGATCTTGGTCGTGAAGTAGTTGTAGAGCCAGACCGCCGGAATGGCGACGATGAGACCGAACGCGGTCGTGATCAACGCTTCCGCGATACCGGCGGACACGGCCCCGAGCGAGCCGCCACCCCCCGATGCCGCCATGCCGGTGAACGCGTTCACAATACCCATCACCGTGCCCAGCAGACCGACGAACGGCGCCGTGGAGCCCGTCGTCGCCAGGATGCCGAGGCCGCGCTTCAGCTCGGCCGAGACGATGAGGATCTCGCGCTCCACCGCGCGCTCCACCGAGTTGATGTCGGCCGCGGTGATCGTGGCGCGGTCCCGCAGCAGGGGCTTCACCTCGGCGAGCGCCTCACCGACGACGCGCGCCACGTGGCTCTTCTTTTGCTTCTCGGCGAGCTTGATCGCGCCGTCGAGCTGCTCTTCCTGCAGGAAGCGGGAGAACTCGGGCGCGAACCGCCGCGTCTCCCCCTGCGACCGCACGATTTGGTACAACTTCTGGAAGGCGCTCGTCCACGAGTAGATGGACATCGCCGCCAGGATGATCACGATGGACTTGGCGAACAGACCCATCGATACGAACAGGTCGTAGAGCGAGAGACTCATAGCGCGGAGGCTCCTTTGGGGTCGCTACTGTTTGAGCCGGAAGTCGATCGGAATCTGAATCAGCACGCGGACCGCCCGGCCGTGCACCCGCGCAGGCCGAAACAGCGCTTTGGTAACGTAGCTCTTGGCCGACTGGTCGAAGCCGGGATTGGGGCTCTGCAGCACTTTGACGGACGGCGGCTCGGCGCGCCCGAGCGTATCGATGATCGCCTGCACCAGCACGCGGCCCTGGATCTGCGCCTGCCGCAGCAGCTCCGGATACTGCAGCGTCGGTCCGGAGAGCACGGCGGGCTTCTCCTCGACGATCGCTTCCATGAACACTTCGTTGCCGGTCGGCACCATCCCGGTCGAGACGCCGCCCTCGACGCCCGTGCCCGAGTAGTCCTTCGGGTCGAAATGCTCCTGGAGGTTCACCGGGGGGATGTTCGTCGGGATCACGTCCGGCGCGACCACCGTCTGGAATCCCTTGAGCGGGACATCCAGCTGCACCGGCTGCTGCTCCGGTGGCTTCTCCTGCTTCGGCTGGTCCATGAACACCATCGCGGTGTCCACCTTGACGCTGTTGTCCGTCTCGCCGGCGCTCAACGTGGCGTACACGGCCCCCGCGATCACGACGGTGTGAACGACGAGAGACACCGCGCCTACGCCGAACACCCGCTTGCTGTTCTTCTTGCGCCTGGACTCGATGAGATTGTCAAACACGGGTTTTGGCCCTCCAGTGCCCGATCAGGTAACCCCTTATGAAATACCGCCGATTGGCCCCCGCCCGCTAGTGGAGCCCCCATTACAAAACGATGACAGCCCGGTGACGGGGCTCCACGGTCAGCGAGGCGGCCTGAGCGTGAAGCTGATCGGCAGGCGCACCAGCACCCGCACCGCCCGCCCGTGCGTGCGCCCCGGCCGGAAGAGGGCGCCCAGCACGTATGCACGCGCCGCACCCTCGAAGCCGGGGTGCGAGCTCTGGAGCGCCAGGGAGCCAGGCTCGGCCCGACCGAGCGTGTCGATCACGAGCTGCACCATGACAGTACCCGTGGTGCCGGTGCGACGCAGCACGTCCGGGTAGGCGAGCGGCGGGCCGGCGAGCAGCACCGGTGGCTCGTCCACCGCGATGGGGCTCCACGGACCCTCCGGCGCCCCGCCCACGCCGTGGTCGCCCGCCGCTTCGCGGACTCGGCGCAACAGCAACTTGAGATCGAACGGCCCGCGGGCGTCAATCGGCGGAAGCCCGATGGGGGATTGTGGCGGCACGTCGATCGGCGCCGTCACTGGTCCGGGGACCTGGTCGAATCCGTCGTCGACGTTCGACCTGACCTCAGTTGGTTGCGGCCATGAGATCACGATCGGCGGGCCGTCGACGCCAGCCAGCCGGTGAGGACGCAGCGTCCCAAGCACGGCAGCGGCGCACACGCCCGCGTGCACCAGCACGGACACGGTGCCGCTCGGCACCCCGGGTCGATCCGCGGCGCAACGCTTCGATGCGATCAGTCGATCGAACATGGAGAACCCTCGAGAGAGCAGTCTCCATGAGGATGCCATCCGTCGTTTGCGGTGGGATGGCTCGAAGGTGACGAACTGATGACGACGGCGTTAGGACTTACTCGCCGGCGGCTCCCGCGGCAGCGTGACCGTGAACGTCGTCCCTCGCCCCGGGCGGCTCACCACGTCGATCCGCCCGCCGTGCGCCTCGGCAATCCACTTGGAGATGGCGAGGCCCAACCCCGCGCCGGGACGTTCGCCGGTGCGCGTGCGCGCCGAGTCGGCCCGCCAGAAGCGATCGAAGATGTGCGGGAGATCTCCCGGGGCGATGCCGATTCCGGTATCGGCCACGCTGAGCGTGACTCTGCCGTTCGCGGAGCCCAGCTGCATGCGCACGGTCCCCCCCGGGGGAGTGTACTTCACGGCGTTGGTCAAGAGGTTGAGGATCAGCTGGCGGATGCGTGTAGCGTCGACCGAGACGACGATCGGCTCGGGCGGCGTCGCGACCTCCACCCGCACCCCCGACTCTTCGGCGAGCAACTCGCCGGTTTCGCGGACTTCTTCGACGATCCCCCGCAGGTCCACGGGCTCGCGGTGCAGCGGCGCGATGCCTTCGTCGGCCCGCGCCAGCGTGAGCAGCGCGTCCACCAGCTCCGTCATGCGCTTGATTTCCTGGAGCGTCTCTTCCAGCGTCGCGAGCGTCTCGTGGGGCAGGTTGGCGGTCGTGATGGCGCGCTCCACGCCGGCGCGCAGCACGGTGAGCGGCGTCTTCAGCTCGTGGCTCGCGTCGGCCGTGAAGCGCCGCAGGGCGGTGAAGCTGCGCTCGAGCCGCGTCATCATCTGGTTCAGCGTCTCGGCGAGCCGGCCGAGCTCGTCCTTCATCAGCGGCTCGGCGAGACGCCGATGCAGGCTCCGTCCGTCGGTGATCTCGCGGACCTCGGTGATGATCTGATCCACGGCGGCGAGCGCGCGCCGCGAAATCCACGACCCCATGAGCAGAGCGAGGGCAAGCCCGAGCGGTAGCACCAGGGCGAAGGTCGAGAGCAGCTCGTCCGGGCCGAGCTCGGCGGTGCGGACGTCCGCTCCGGCGAGAATCGCCCCGAACTGCAGTCCGGCGTCGGTGACGTAATGCACCACATAATGGATCTTCGGGCCGTTGGGCTCGAGGCGCAGCGTGCCGCTGGATCGCCCGGAGAGCGGTGCGCTCGCGAGCCGTCGCAACTGCTCTACCTGTTGGAACGTAAGGGCCCGTGCGTCGGACGACGCGAACAGCAGGCTGCCGTCGCGCGCGGTGATGACGAGGAAGTCGGGGACCGCTTCGAGCAGCGCGGCCAGATCGGGGATGAGCACGGGGTGGTGCGCCGTGTCGGCGCGCACCAGGGTGCCGCGGGCGCGGTAGCTCTCGGCGAGAATGCCGGCCGTCAGCGCTGCCTCGGACTGGATCCGCTGGTCGAGATCCTGGTAGGAGGCGCTGCGGCGGTCCAGGTACAGCACCCCGGCGAACGCGGCGAGGGTGAGGGCGAGGGCACCCGAGTACCACGCGGTGAGTCGCCCGCGCAGCGTCTGCATGTTACGTCTTCACGACGTAGCCGACCCCGCGCACCGTGTGGATCAACTTGGGTTCGCGCCCGAGGTCGATCTTTTTGCGCAGCCGCGTGATCACGACGTCCACGATGTTGGTGCCGGGGTCGAAATGGTAGTCCCAGGCGTACTCCGTGATGAGGGTCCGCGACATGACCCGGCCCTGATGGCGCATGAGGTACTCGAGCACCGCGTATTCTTTGGGAGTGAGCTCGAGGAGCTTCCCGCCGCGCCGTACCTCGCGGCTCCCGGTGTCGAGCGTCAGGTCCGCCACCTTGAGCACGGGCGGCGCGATCGCCTTGGGGCGTCGCCCGAGCGCCTCCACCCGGGCGAGCAGCTCCTCCAGGGAGAACGGCTTTGTGACGTAGTCGTCGGCGCCCATCTTGAGCGCCTGCACCTTGAAATCCACGGCGTCCTGCGCCGTGAGCACCAGCACCGGGATGCCCTCGCCGCGGTCGCGCAGCGTGCGCAGCACCTCGAGGCCCGACAACGCCGGAAGACGCAGGTCGAGCACCAGCATATCGTAGTGGCCGCCCGCCGAGAGGCGCAGGCCCTCGGCGCCGTCCCCGACCAGGTCCGCGTGGAAGCCGGCCTCGGTCAGGCCGCGCTTCACGTACTGTCCGACGGTCTTGTCGTCCTCGACGACGAGGATCTTCATCCCGTGGGGAGGTACACCTTGAAGTTCGATCCCACGCCGACCTGCGATTCGACGTCGATCCGCCCGCGATGCTCGGCGATGATGCCGTAACAAATGGAGAGACCCAGCCCGGTGCCGCGCCCTTGCGGCTTCGTCGTGAAGAAGGGCTCGAAGATCTTGGGCAGGTCCTCGCGCTTGATCCCGGTGCCGGTGTCGATGAACTCGAGCAGGATCTCGTCCGCCCGATCGGGGTTGATGCGGCTGCGGACCGTCAGCGTGCCGCGCGAGTCCATCGCGTCCATGGCGTTGAGCATCAGCGCCATGAAGCTCTGGATCAGCCGCTCGTGGTCCCCGAGCACCGACGGCAGGCCCGACGCGAGCTCACGCGCCACCGTGAGTCGCTTGAAGCGCGCGTGGTGCTTGAGCAGGAACAACGTGCGCTCCACCACGCCGTTCACGTCCGTCGGCTTCTTCTCCCCGCCCTTGGGGCGCGAGAAGTCGAGCAGACTCTCCACGATCCGGCGACAGCGCTGCACCTCGGTGTCAATGATCTTGAGGTACTCGTCGTACCCGTGACGGTCGCCGGGAGACAGCTCCTCGGTCCGGAGCGCCAGCGCCTCGCAGCAGGCCAGGATCGTCGCGAGCGGGTTGTTGATCTCGTGCATGACGCCCGCCGCGAGCTGTCCCACGGCGGCGAGCTTTTCTGTCTCAGTGAGGCGCTGCTGCGCCTGGCGCCACTCGGTGATGTCTTCGCCGATGGTGATGACGTGCGAAATGTCGTGCCCGTCCTGGCGCATCGGGATCTTCGTGATGCGGTAGTACCGCGCTTCACCGCTCGCCTGCGACTCCATCTCCACCTGCTGGAGCTCGCCCGTGTCGAACACACGATCGAACTCGCGTTTCAGGAGATCGCGCGGCTGGCGGTCCAGCACCTCGAAGATCTCGCGACCCACGGCGTCCTCGCGGGACACGCCCTGCGTCCCGGTCTCGCGCTTGCGGTTCCAGGCGCGGATGCGGTAGCCACGGTCGATCACGTACAACCCGACGGGCAGGGAGTCGATGATCTGTGCGGCGAAGCTGCGCTGCGCCTCGATCTCGTGGGTGCGCAGCGCGACCTCGGAGGCGAGGTCCTGCGAGAGCTCGGTGGCGGCGATCATGGGCGCGAGGATGCGGGCCGCCACCACCACGACATCGTGGGCGATCCCTTCATAGCGTCCGGTGGGAATGACGACCTCGAGCACGCCGAGCGGTTCGTCCTCGTGGACCAACGGCAGTCGCACGATCGAGCCTCCCGGCACGCCCTCGCGCTGGGGTCCGTGTCGCATCCACTCGGCGACCGGCGGGGCATAGCCCGGCTGCTCGGCTTCGTCACCGGGCGTGGTGACCGGCGTGAAGCGAGTGCCGTCAGGTGTGCGGAGCCAGAGGCGGCAGCGGCGGAGGTTGAGGCCGCGTCGCAACGCGCTCACCACCCCGTGCAGGGCCTCCCCGGACGCGAGACCCGCCTGTAGCACCGACGCCACTTCGGCAATGACCCGGATACCGGGATGCTCGGTATCGAGGGAGGGAACCGCCATCGGTGGCAAAGCTAGGGATGGTGCTCCCGCCGCGCCAGCGGCGCCTCGAACCGGACCCCGAGGAACGCCCGGACATCGGTGACGGTACCCAAGAACACTGTAGGACCGATCAACAACCCGAGGCGCGAGCCGTTGGGATCCCCGAACCGCAGCCCGAGCAGCCCCGAGACGCCGCCCCACGGGGAGCCCACCGGAAGGGGCGAGTTCGAGCCGACGTAGCCCGTGGCCTCGAGCGTGAAGTCGAACCCGATCTGGCCGCCACTCGTGTCTGCGCCGAGCTGGGCGATGGTCGACGTCGGCGTACGTGCAGCGAGACTCGTGCCGAACACGAACCCGCGCGCGCCGCCGATGATCGCCCCTTCGTTGATGAACGAGCCGAGCCGCGCCGTCAGCGACAGTGCGGCGATTGGACCTGCGTGCACGGCGCGCGCGAGCCCTACGTCAAACCCCTCGACCTGCCACCCGCTGCCGACCGTGTACGCGAGCCCCGCGGTGAGCGCGTTCTGACCAGCGAGCGGCGTGGACAAACCCACCAAGGCCGTCAACATTGTGACTATGGACCGACGCACGTTTGTGCTCCTGACTGGAGGGGTCTCCAGCGGCCTCATCCGACCGCCCTCCACCGCCCTCCACCGCCCTCCACCACGCGGTGTGGCGGGGACAGGGAGGCTCCGGTTCGAGCTCGACGATCATCGCCGCTGGTCGCTGTGGTACTACGGTGAGGGCTCGCCCGTTCCCGTCGTCCGCGGCGCCGAAATCGTGGCGTGGGTGGGAGACCAGCCGCTCACCCTCGCGGAGCTGGAAGATAGCACGGTGGGAAACCGCCGCCCTCCGGGCGGCGACGCCGTCGTCGTGCGCGGCCGGGCCGCTGGAGTGTGGGTCGAAGCGGAGCTGCTCACTGCCGGCGGCGCCGGCACGCCCCAGGCCTCCGTCACGGTCACGGTCTTTCCGGACCGCTATCT
>DASQAM010000625.1:0-3262 GCA_035635735.1 Gemmatimonadales bacterium
TTGGGAACCCAGGCCTTCGCCGTGGTTCAGCTGCGCCAGGAAGACCGCGCGGGACAGATGTGGAACCTCGTGGGGTTCCAGACCCGGCTCAAAGTGCCGGAGCAACAGCGGGTGTTCCGGATGATCCCCGGGCTCGAAGCCGCCGAATTCCTGCGGTTCGGAAGCATCCACCGGAACGCGTACATCAACTCGCCGCGCGCACTCACGGCGCATCTGTCGGCCAGGGACGACGCGAAGCTGCTGTTCGCCGGTCAGCTCACCGGTGTCGAGGGCTACACCGAGTCCGCCGCCACGGGCATCCTCGCCGGGATCAACCTGGGCCGGCTGCTCCGAGGCGACGTCCCCGTCGTGCCCCCGCCCACCACGATGCTCGGCGCGCTGTACCGCTACGTGCACAGCGCCGATCCTGAGCACTTTCAGCCAATGAACGCAAACTTCGGGCTGCTCGACCCGCTGGAGCGGCCCGTGAAGGACAAGCAGAAAAAGCGGGAGCTGCTGGTGGAGCGGGCGCTACAAGACATGGACGGCTTCGCGGCACGGGTCCTCACCCCCCGTCCCCCTCTCCGCTATGCGGAGAGGGGGAGTGAGGGGGTGAGGTCGTGACGCCCGTCTCCGAGATCGCCGACTTCGTCGCGTTCCTGGAAAAGGAGCGCAACGACTCGCCCCATACCGTCAAGGCGTACGAGCGCGACGTACAAGACTTCGCCGCGTTCTGTACCGATTACTACGGTGGCGGGTGGAGCTTCGCCGGCGTGGATCGCCTGGCGATCCGGGGCTGGCTGGGAAACATGCAGCAGCGCGGCCTCGCCAAGCGCTCCGCCGCGCGCGCTCTCTCGGCGCTGCGGACGTTCTACCGGTTCCTGAACACGACGCGCGGGCTGGAGCTGAACCCCGCGAAGGCAGCCCGCACGCCCCGGCTGGAGCGCACGCTTCCCGAGCACCTGGATCGCGCGGAGGTCGAGCAGCTGTTTGCCGAGGCGGAACGACGGGCGAAGGCGGGCGGGTTCGCGGAAGTACGCGACCTCGCCATGCTGGAGCTGTTCTACTCCACGGGCATCCGTCTGGCCGAGCTGGCGGGGCTGAACGAGCAGGACGTGGACCTCGTCTCGGACCAGGTGAAAGTGCGCGGGAAGGGGAAGAAAGAGCGGCTCGTCCCGGTCGGCAGCCATGCGGCACGCGCGCTGCGCCGCTACTACCGCCAACGAGACGCGGTGGGGCGCGTGGGAACGCGCGACGGCCGGGCGGTGTTCGTGGGGCGGCGCGGGCAGCGGCTCACGCCCAGGGGCGTGCAGCTCGCGATCAAGCGGTTACTGGGCACGCTGGCGCGTGGCCGCGACCTGCACGTGCACTCGCTGCGTCACTCGTTCGCGACGCACCTGCTCGACGCCGGCGCCGACCTGCGGGCGGTGCAGGAGCTGTTGGGTCACGCGTCGCTCTCCACCACGCAGGTGTATACTCATACATCGGTAGAGCGACTGAAAAAGGTGTACCACCAGGCACATCCTCGGTCATAGGTCCTCACCCCCTGTCGCCCAGGGGTCCTCACGCCCTGTCCCCCTCTCCCTGCGGGAGAGGGGGGACGAATGGCTGAATTGGGTTTCCCCTCTCCCGAAGGGAGAGGGGATCAAAGGGGTGAGGACCCGAAGGGAGAGGGGATCAAAGGGGTGAGGACGATAGGGACGGAAAGGGGCTGGATTGCTAGCGCCACGAATTCATAGCACGACGATTCTCTGCGTCCGGCGCGACGGCCACGTGGCCCTGGGCGGCGACGGCCAGGTCACGATCGGCGACACCGTGATGAAGGCGAACGCCAACAAGGTGCGCGCGCTCAAGGGTGGGAAGATCCTCGCTGGATTCGCCGGTGCCGCCGCGGACGCGTTCACGCTGTTCGAGAAGTTCGAGGAAAAGCTCGAGCGCTACCCCGGCAACCTGCCGCGCGCGGCGGTCGAGCTCGCGAAAGACTGGCGGTCGGACCGCGTGCTGCGGCGGCTGGAGGCGCTGCTCGTGGTGTCGGACCGGGAGCACGGCTACATCATTTCAGGCTCGGGCGAGCTGATCGAGCCGGACGACGGCGTGCTCGCCATCGGGTCGGGGGGGAGCTACGCCCTCGCGTCCGCGCGCGCGCTGCTCACGTCGTCGGAGCTCCCCGCCAAGGACATCGTGCAGCGCTCGCTGGAGATCGCCGCGGAAATCTGCGTGTACACGAACACGCACATCACGATTCTGGAGCTTTGATGGCTGAGCCGACCCGCACACCCGAAGGCAAGCTGCCCGCTGCACCGGTTGCACCCGAAGAGACGCTACCGTGGCTCGAGGAGCTGCCGCCCCGGAAGATCGTGGCCGAGCTGGACCGCTACATCGTGGGCCAGGAGGTGGCGAAGAAGGCGGTCGCGATCGCGGTGCGCAACCGGTGGCGCCGCTCGCAGGCGCCCGAGGACATCCGGGACGAGATCCTGCCGAACAACATCATCATGATCGGCCCCACCGGGGTGGGCAAAACCGAGATCGCGCGGCGGCTGGCGCGCCTCGCGGGTGCGCCGTTCCTGAAGGTCGAAGCCTCCAAGTTCACTGAGGTCGGCTACGTGGGCCGGGACGTCGAGTCGATGGTGCGCGAGCTCGTGGACGTGGCGATCAACATGGTGCGCACCGAGCGCGAGGACGACGTCTATCCCCAGGCCGAAGCGCGCGCGGAGGAGCGCTTGCTGGACCTGCTCCTTCCCCCGACACCGACACACCCGACGGCCGCCCCTCCCCACCCGCCCCAGGGAGCAGGGAGCCCTAAAGGAGTCCCTGCCGGTCCCGGGGAGCAGGGAGCAGCAAGCCGGCCGCTGTTCGTCGTGTCGTCCAAGGGCGACGTCACTCCCGCCGCGTCCGAGGCCGACGTGGAGGCCCAGGAGCGCCGCCGCCGTACCCGCGAGAAGCTGCGCCAGCAGCTCAAGGAGGGGACGCTCGAGGAGCGCGAGGTCGAAATCGAGGTGCAGCAGCAGGGCTTCCCCGGACTCGAGATGATGCAGCCGCCGCAGGGCATGGAGGGCACGGACGTCAACTTCACCGAGTTGCTGCAGGAGATGCTGCCTAAGAAGAAAAAGCGCCGCACCGTGCACCTGCACGAGGCGCGGCGCATCCTGGTCGACGAGGAGCTGAAGAAGCTGGTCGACATGGACGACGTGGTGAACGAGTCGCTCGACCGCGTCGAGAACCACGGCGTCATCTTCATCGACGAGATCGACAAGATCGCGGGGGAGCGGGGCACCGTCGGGCC
>DASQAM010000626.1:0-4410 GCA_035635735.1 Gemmatimonadales bacterium
GCCGTGATCGAGCGCCGTCCGCCGAACTGGGCCCGGGTGGGGCGCCGCCTGCTGGCCTGGGTGCTGATTGGCGTTCCCGTCGTGCTTGCGGCGGCGCTCGTCGCCAGCGCGGACGCGCGCTACCTCGCGCGCGCCGGGGTCGAGGAGGCGCGCATCCTCCTCAAGCGGCGGCCGATCACGAAGCTGGTCGCCAACCCGAAAACCGACCCGGCGTTGCGGCAGCGCCTGCAGCTCGTGCTGGCGGCCCGCGCGTACGCGGCGGATTCGCTGGGCTTGCTGGTGGGCGAGACGTACACGACTTACGTCGACATCGGCCGCGACACGCTGCTCCTCGTGCTCTCTGGGTCCCGTCGCGACCGGTTGCGCGAGCATGTCTGGCACTTCCCGATCGTCGGTGCGGTGCCGTACAAGGGCTTTTTCGACTTCGCGGCGGCGCGGGGCGCCGCTGCGGAGCTCGAGCGGGACGGGCTCGACACCTACCTCCGGCCCGCCGGTGCGTTTTCGACGCTGGGGTATTTTTCCGACCCGCTGCTCTCCACCGTCATTGACCGCGACACGATGGAGCTCGTGGCCACGGTCATCCACGAGCTGGCGCACAACACCCTGTACGTGAAGAGCCAGACGCCGTTCAACGAGAGTTTCGCGAGCTTCGTGGGCTATCGCGGCGCCCAGGCGTTCTTCCGGTCGCGGGGAGACACGGTCGACGCGAAGCGCGCCGTGGCGCGCTGGCGCGATGAGCGCAGGCTCGACTTATTCTACGCGGAGCTCGCGCGCCGCCTCGACTCAGCGTACGCCGAGGGACCAACCGGGACGGCGCTCGAGCGCACCCGCGCCACGCTGTTCGCGTGGGCGCGGACGCAGCTCACGGGCCCGATCGGGCAATCGCTCGAGACGTACGATTGGCGCTGGTTCGCCCGGGCCCCGCTCAATAACGCGGTGGTGATCGCCCAGCGTCTGTATCGAATGAACCTGAACCTGTTCGAGGACGTGTACGTCCATTCGCGGGCGGACCTGAAGGAAACCATCCGCGCGATTCAGGTCCGCGTGTTCACGCAGCCGGGACAGGACCCCTATGAGGCGTTGTATTCGAGGAGCGGGGGCTAGTGCGGCGACAGATGAGCAGAGCGGGTTGGATCGCGGTCGGTGCGCTGACTTTGCTTCTGCTCGGGCCGGCGTTAGCGAGTGCCCAGATTCCGGACTCGGTCGCATTTGCAGCGGTGGTCAAGTACTTGTCCGACGAAGAATATCCGGAGCTGTTCCAGAACCAACCGTACCACGTCCGCGTGCGGGGCTATGAGGTTGCGGATATCGACGCTGATGGGTTCCCGGAAGTGTTCCTGTGGACCGATCCGCATTACCGGCAATCGGCCACGATCACCATCTTCACGCTCTCACGGGACCGGGTCGTGCGGCGCCTCTTCGAGGGACTGGCGCCGGGCCCGCTCGTTCCCGTCACCGGACGCTACCTTGACAGCCACACTCTCGGCATGGGGGTCGACCTGTCGGTGGACTCGACTGGCAAATCCACTGCAGGGAGCGACTCAGGGATGATCCGGGCAGCCGTAGGGACGGGCGCCCACCTGGTGCGATACCCACGCTTCTACCACATGGACATGCGCAAGGGTCATGGCGGCTACGTCGATCTCTCCTACCAGACCGCGTTCGCTGAAGAGAAGACATGCGAGGTTCGCTGAAGAGAAGACATGCGAGAAGTTCGAGTTTCCACCCGTCGAGGACTTTGTAGTTGGTCCGCTCGCGGGCGACCCGCAGGGTCATTACTTGGTCGCGTCGGCGGGGGGTCGTCTGACTCTCTATCGGATCGAGGGCATCGGGCCGGGGGGACTATTAAAGAAGCACGTGCGTGTGACCGCAAAGCCCAGTGACTTCGCGACATTCGCGCACGACACCGGCGCCATACGATATCACACGAGTTCGGGTGCCGTGGTGCCCCTCCGCCCGGGCCCGCCCTAGTGCGTAGTCCTCAGTTCCCCCGTAGCCGCTCGGCCTCAGCCACGCGCTGCAGCGCGATCGCGTACGCGGCCGTGCGGAACGTCACCCCCTTCTGCTTCGCCAGGTCGCGCACACCCGTGTAAGCCTTGGTGATGGTCGCCTGCAGCTCGCGATTCACCTGCTCGTGCGTCCAGCGGTACTGCTGAAGATTCTGCGCCCATTCGTAGTAGCTGACGGTCACGCCGCCGGCGTTCGCGAGGAAATCGGGGATCACGGGGATGCCGCGCTCCTCGAGGATGAGGTCGGCGATGGGCGTGGTGGGCTCGTTCGCTCCTTCCACGACGACTTTGCAGTCGATCGTGCGAGCGTTGGCCTCCCTCGTGATGACGCCACCGAGCGCGGCGGGGACGAGCCAGTCACAGGGAATGGTCCACAGCTGCTCGTTACTGATCGGCTTGCCGGCCTTCCACTCCGACACCGGTTTCCGGCCCGCCGTGTGGGCCAAGAGCCCCGGGATGTCGAGGCCGTTTTCGTTCACGACCCCACCGGAAACGTCGGAGACGGCGATCACCTTTGCGCCCGCCTCCGCGTTAAGCAGTCGCGCAAGGTGCCCTCCGACGTTGCCGAACCCCTGGATGACCACGCGGCTCCCTTTGAGCGGGATACCGAAGTCGCGCGAGTATTCCATCATGACGTACATGACGCCGCGACCGGTGGCCTCCTCGCGCCCGAGCGAGCCACCGAGCGAAACGGGCTTCCCGGTCACGGCCGCCGGCGTGTAGCCGTGACGGCTCGAGTATTCGTCGAGGATCCAGGCCATGACCTGCGCGTTGGTGGCGACGTCGGGCGCCGGAACGTCGCGGTAGGGCCCGAGCACGATGGAAATGCGCTGCGTGAAGCGGCGGGTCAGGCGCTCCAGCTCGAGCTTCGAGAGCTGCTTGGGATCCACCGCGACGCCGCCCTTCGCGCCGCCGAACGGGATGTCCATGAGCGCGGTTTTCCAGGTCATGATGGTCGCGAGGCCCAGCACCTCGTCGTGGTCCGCCTCCGGGTGGTAGCGGATGCCGCCCTTGCAGGGGCCGCGCGCGCCGTTGTGCTGGATGCGGTAGCCTGTGAACACCTCGATCCGCCCGTCGTCCATGCGGACCGGGACTTCGACTTGGACCTCGCGGAACGGTCGCATGAGGATGCGCCGCATGTAGTCATCGAGGTTGATCAGGTTGGCGGCGCGCTGGAACTGGCTGTCGACGATCGACTTTCCCGTCATCGCGCGCGAGGGTCGGCCGGCGGCGGGGGTGGTCAACGGACCTCCTTGGCGTAGGGGCGCAGCATGCTGCGCCCCTACCCGCGGACGAGGCGGCGATTGGCCAGGCGGCCTTCCGGATGCTGCGCTTCGGACAGCGCGTGGGCGACGTTCGCCTGCCGTGACTGCCGTCCGGCGGCGTCGGCGAGCACACCGATCACGTCGGCGCCCGCGGCGGCCGGCTCGGGGAAGTGCTCGAGCACGAACACCAAGCCGGTCGCGTGTTCCGCGACGGCGGCGGTCAGCGTGGACCATCCACTGTCCGCCGGCTGCGGGCGCTGGGCCACGACCAGCGGGCAGACGGCCGGATCGAACCCAGTGCGCGCAACGAGCGGTGCTCCCAGCGCGTCAGCCATGGTGCGCCACACCGCCAGGGCGGGCCCGAGCGCGACGATCTGGCCGAACCGCCATCCAGAATCCCGCGCCAGATCGACGAACGCGGCGGCGAGGCTCGCATCGTCGGGGGTGGCCGGGGCGTCGTCGGAGGCGAGCACCACGCTGCCGGTCTCGGCGAACCAGCGCTCGGCGGGGGTCAGTCCGTCCGGCCGACGCGGGGCGTAGAACGCGTAGCGCCGCGTGGCGGCGACATCTCGCTCCGCCGCGGCGCGCTGCTCCGCGTGCTCAGCCGCCTGGGCGGCCCCCTCGTACGCCACTTCCGCGGCCTGGTAGCGTCCGGCGTCTCGGAGAATGCGCCCGCGCAGGCGCAGTGTCTCGGTGTGGGGCTCCAGGGCGAACGCCCGGTCGAGTGCGAGCAAGGCACGGTTTCGGTCGCCGAGGCGGAACGCTGCATATCCCAGCTCGTGCCACACGAGCGCGAGGTCGGGATCGAACTCGAGCGCCTGCTCCAGGATGGCGAGCGCGTCGCGATAGCGCGTGAGCTCGATGAGCGCCGCCCCCTTGAGCGCGAGCGAGAACGCCGAATCGCCGAACTGGGCCCGCGCGCCCTCGGCAAGCCGCAGCGCGTCCTCGGTCCGCCCCTGACTGCGCAGCAGCTCGAAGCACTCCGCCCACCCGGTCTTCAAGTCTGGATGCTCGTCCAGCAGGTCGCGGTAGGCCTTCTCGGCGTCGGCGACGCGTCCTTCGCGGACGAGATAGCGAGCGCGAGCCATCGCGCGCTCGCTCGGCGCGTCGGGGAACAGCTCGTATGACGCGGTCGT
>DASQAM010000627.1:0-2429 GCA_035635735.1 Gemmatimonadales bacterium
GACATGCGTATCGCAAAAGCAGTAATCGGCTTGCTGGCGCTGGCTGCGCTGGTGGGTTGCAGTTCACCCACCTACGGGGGTGGCAGCGGGGGTGGTGGGGGCGGCGGCGGAGGGGGCGGCGGTGGCCCGGTCGGTCAGATCGCCGTCGGGAACATCCTGTTCCGGAGCGCTCACAACGGGACTCAGAACCCCGCGATCGACACAGTCGCGGTCGGCAGCACCGTCACGTGGACCTGGACCGCCACGGGAGCGGTCGCGCACAGCGTCCAGTCGCAAGGGGCGCCCAATTTCCCGAGCAGCGCCATCCAGACCGGCGATGGCATGACGTACGCATTCACGTTCACGACGCCGGGGACCTATCAGTACGATTGCGCCGTGCACGGTGCCGCGATGAGCGGCAGGATCGTCGTCCAGTAGCAAGCGTGTCGGGGTCCCCGGATCCCCGCACGGGATTCGGGGCCCGCAGTTCTTCGAAATGGAGGAGGCCATGGGCCTCGTGATGGAATACGTCGAATGCGTGGCGTGTGAGACGGTCGCTCAGCGACTGGAGCGTGACGGCATTTTCCCGCTCTCCCACGCCATCCGGGTGCTGCGCAGCGCGGCGGACGCGTTGAACCGCCTGCACTGGATCGGCATTCTGCACCGCGACTTGAAACCCGACAGCATCATGCTGGAGTCAGGGGACGTCGTGAAGCTGCTCGACTTCGGAGCGGTGGACGGGGTGCCGTCCGGCACCCTGGGCTACATGAGCCCAGAGCAGTTGCTGGGCGACGCCCTAGGTCCCGCGAGCGACATCTTTTCGCTGGGCGTCGTGTTTTACGAGATGCTCACCGGCCGGCTCCCGCATGCGGGGACAACGGTCTCAGAGCTTCGGATCCAGCGCCTCCTGCGCCAGCCCATCCCTGTGCACTGGCTTCGCCCGATCGTGCCTCGCGAATTGGGGGAGGCGGTCGCGCGGGCCCTGCATCCCGAGCCAGCCGAGCGCTGGCCGTCGGCGCTGGCCTTCGCGCAGGCGGCGGAGCGGTCCCTGTTACACAGACCGCGCCAACTCGAACTCGGGGAGTACTGACACCATGCGTCTCATCGTTCTTCGAGCAACTTCTGTCTTCCTGCTCGCCCTTGCAGCGGCCTGCGGGACCGACGCCACGTCGCCGATGGTGCCGCCGCCACCCCCACCCCCGCCCCCACCCACATCGGCCCAGGACGGACTCTGGGTGGTCAGCGGGAATCCTCCGGCAATTCTCCGCCTGGATCCGACGCAGCTCACAGATACCGGGCAGCGCGTTCCAGCCACGATCCTCACCACGCCCAGCGCCGGCCTCAGAACGCTGGCCGGTGTCGCGTTCGACGGCGCCGGGAACCTGTGGGTGACCAGTGACGACGATTCCTTGCTGCTGGCCTTCGCGCCGGGCGCCCTTGCCAGCTCCGGGACCAAGGCGGCGAGCAGGGTGATCACGCCGACCCGGGGCTCGCTCAGCGGACCGATTGGTCTGGCGTTCGATTCGCAGCAGCGCCTGTGGGTCGTCAACCACCGGAGCGCGACGGTGGTCCGCTTCGACCCCGCACAGCTGGCCGCGGGCGGCGTACAGACGCCGGCGCTGGTCCTGTCCGTACCGGGAACCCCGGTAGCCATCGCCTTCGACGGCGCGGGCTCGCTGTGGGTATCCGACAACCAGCTCCGCGTGATCTACAAGTACACGGCCGCGCAGCTCGCGGCGTCAGGCTCGCCGCCCCCGGCGTTCGTCCTGACCGCCGCGGACTCGTTCGTGAATCCCACCGGCGTGGCATTCGACGCGGCGGGGAACCTGTGGGTCGCCAACAACGGGAGGAGCAATCTGCTCGCCTTCACTCCGGCCCAGTTGGCGGGCGCGGGGCCGTTGGAGCCGAACGTGGTGATCACCTCGAGCGCGGGCGCTCTAGGCATTCCCATCGGCTTGGCGTTCGAGCAGGACGGGAGTCTGTGGGTCGTGGGTGGCACCGGAGTGTTGGCCAAGTTCGCACCGGCCGGCCTCGGCGCGAGCGGGGCAGTGGCACCGAGCGTCCGGCTCAAAGTCAGCGGCCACGTGTTGTTCTGGAGCGCGGCCTTATGGCCCAAGCCCACCGGGCTCCCGCTGAACTGACCCGCGTCCTGAGAGCCCGGGAAACTCACGAACCTGTGTCCGGTCCACTGACCCCGGGCGCAAGCCGGGGATCATCGAGTCGCCGTCGCCTGCAGCTCCGCCGCCACCCGCAGCATCGCGGCCAGGCTGCGCTCGACATCGTCCTCGGTCGTCGCCCATGAGGAGACGCTGATGCGCATGGCCGTGTGTCCCTGCCACTCGGTCGCCCCCGCCCAGCACGTGCCGTCCGCCTGTATGCCGGCGATCACACGGCGGGTCAGCTCGGCGTCGCCGAACGAGACCAGGACCTGATTGATCACCACGTCGTTG
>DASQAM010000628.1:0-1555 GCA_035635735.1 Gemmatimonadales bacterium
GGCAGCGCGTCGAGTCGCTCGAATCCGATCTCTTCGCCGCACTGCTCGCACTTGCCGAATTTCTCCGGCGCCTGGAACAGCCGCCGCAGGGCCTGGTTCACGTGCCAGAGGTAGCGCCCTTCCTGCGAGGCGAACAAGAAGGCCTTCTCGCGCTCCATGGCGTCGGTGCCCTGATCCGCCATGTGGAACGAGTAGCTCGAGAGGTCGCCGTCGGACGCCTGCAGGCTGGAGTTGAAGGACTCGTCGTAGTAGCCGAGCTCCTTCATCACCCGCGCGCGCTCCTCGTGGAGACGCTTCTCCAGGTGGGCCAGCTGCTTCTTGCTCAGGCTGCCCTTGGTCGTCTTGGCTTTGGCTTTCGTTTTGGATTTCGTCGGCATTATCGGGTACCGCCCTTTCGTCCGTCATGTCGCCGGAGTGCAATGGTCACCCGGCGAGCCTCGATGTCAACTTCCCGTGTCACATCCGCTTCATCCAGCACGGCGCCGAGAACGAGCCTGCGCGCCAGCGTCTCGCCCTCGACGAACCCCTGGAAGGCGGACACGGCGGCGACGATCTCCTGTGCGCCCGCCACGCTGAGCTCGATGCGCGTGGTGTATTCGTACCCCGCCTCCTTGCGGAGGCGCTGGACGCGATTCACCAGCTCGCGCGCCAGGCCCTCCTGGATCAGGTCGTCGGTCAGCCGGGGATCGACCGCCGCCACGTACGGGCCGTCAGCCTGCACCGCCCAGTCGCTCACCACCTCGCGCGTCACCAGCACGTCTTCCGGCCGGAACTCGAAGTCCCCGGACCGCACGGGGTCACCACGTTCCAGCGCCTGCAGCTCGGCCGCCGTGAGCTGCGACACGGCCGCGGCAGCGCGGGGTGTGTCCTTGCCGTAGCGCTTGCCCAGGCTGCGGTATTCCGCCTTCCCCTTGAGCCGCACCAGGTCATGGTCCGACCAGGCGACTTCCACGTCCTTGGCATTCACTTCGGCGGCCAGGATATCTAACAGGTCTCGCAAGGCCGGGCCTCGGACCGCCGCCGGCACCACGACCTGCACCTTGGCGACCGGCTGGCGGACCGGGAGCTGCTTGGTCTCCCGGGCGGCGCGCGCCAGGGAGGCGAGCTTCCGCACCGCGGCCATCGCCTGGAGCAGCTCCGGCGCCCGGCGGCCCAGATCGGTCGGGAAGGGTGCCAAGTGCACCGACCCTCCCACGAGGGCCCGGTGGATCCAGTCGGACAGGAACGGCGCCGCGGGGGCGAGCAGCCGCGCCGACGTCACGAGCACCTCGTGCAACGTCTCCAAGGCCACCACGTCGGTGGCCCGGTCGGGCGCCCAGAAGCGCGGGCGATTCCGCCGGATGTACCAGCGGGACAGGTCTTCACCGACGAAGTCCATGATTCCGCGGACCCCAGCCGTCACGTCGTAATCCGACCACGCCCGGCGCACTTCTTCCACCACTTCGTCGAGCCGGGCCAGCAGCCAGCGGTCTGCCGGCGGCCGCTTTTCGAACGGCGTCGCGGCGGCCTCTGAGGGCGGCTTCCAGTCCTCGGCGTAGCGCCGGAAGAATTCGTA
>DASQAM010000629.1:0-1517 GCA_035635735.1 Gemmatimonadales bacterium
CGTAAACCACCCCAGGCAGCGGGGTCCCCACCAGACGGAATGCCGACCGTCGAGGTGGCGGCGGACGAGGACGCGCAGGCCGACGCAGCTGCGGCGGCCCCGCTGCTTGTCGATCTGCAGCACGACACCATCGAGCACGAGGGTGTTGTCCCGGGCGACACAGCGCTCTTCCTCGTGGCAGAGGATCTGGTCTAGATCCTGCCGGCCCACCGGCACGAAGGCACTGCTGGGATCGGCCGGGGCGCGGCCAAAGCGCGCGTTGTAGTCGGGGATGAAGCGCTCGCGCAGATAGCGGTTGGCCGCGGGGAGCGTCCGGATCCCGGCGACCCGCAGCTCGTTGACGAGGCGCCCTTGCAGCGTGCCGTTGGCGCGCTCGCTGCGCCCGCGGGCCTGGGGCGAGAAGCTTACGATGTGCTCGATGCCGAGCCGGGCCAGGGCCCGGCCGACCTGGGTCCGTTTCGTGCGGTCGGGGGCGGTGCCCGACGTCGGCGTGTAGACGGCCCAGCCGGCCCGGTCGGTGTAGAGGGCCCCCGGGATGCCGTGCTCCTCGAGCACCGCTCGCAGCGCGGTCATGATGGCCGCCAGACTCTCGCCCCCCGCGACGAGCTGGGCGTAGAGCAGCTGTTTGGTCGCGTCGTCCACCACGGCGATGAGCGTCTGCCGGGCGTCGGAGACCAGGGCCAGCCACGGGTGCAGGCTGCCATCGAGGTGCACCAGCTCCCCGAAACAGGGGCGCGGCTCGCGGCGGCGACGATGCCGCCCGCGCGGGCGCCGCTTGCCGACCAAGCCGGCGGTCTGCAGCGCCTGCTTCACGAAGCTGTACGACTGCCTCACGCGATGGTCGCGGCACGCCACCTGGTAGAAGTGCCGAATGTTGAAGCCCGGGTGGCCGTCGCGCGGGCCGTAGCGCTCCCGGTACAAGCGCAGGAGGCGCTGGACCTCGCTCAGCGGGACCGCCCGGGGGGAGGGGTGGCGCCGACGGTGATCGAACAGCCCGTCGTAACCGTACCGCTCATAGCGCCACCGCAGCCGCCGCACCGTGCGGGGACTGACGCCCAGGACGTCGGCGACCTGCAACCAGCTTTGCCGCCCACTCAAGGCTCGCAAGATCGCTTCCTGCACCTTCATGGCGCGCTCCACGGCAGCCCGGGTATAGGCCATCGGCACCTCCCTGGTGCGATGACACCCCGCCTGCCCGCTATGGAGCGGTCAGATCATGTGCTCTCGGGAGCGGTCAGATAGTGTGCTCCCGACACGCCCGCGGTCTCCCGCTGTCGTTGACAAGTGATCTGGCCGCTCGCGTTTGACACGTGATCTGACCGCTCATGGCCGGGACGTCGTCAGGCGGCCCGTTCGCGCCAGGGCCGGCCGGTGGCCGTAAACCACCCCAGGCAGCGGGGTCCCCACCAGACGGAATGCCGACCGTCGAGGTGGCGGCGGACGAGGACGCGCAGGCCGACGCAGCTGCGGCGGCCCCGCTGCTTGTCGATCTGCAGCACGACACCATCGAGCACGAG
>DASQAM010000630.1:0-2460 GCA_035635735.1 Gemmatimonadales bacterium
GGTAGCGACGGCGCGCTCGGCTTCAGGATGATGGGCTGGGGATGCAGCGTGCGGAACAGAAAGACGCTCAAGTGGATGAAGGGCACCAGGCACATCCCGCAGATGCCGAGCACGGCGGCGTAGCGGGCGCGGAGCCCCGGATCCCGCACCGCCCCGCGCACGAGCAGATACCCCACGTACAGGAAGAAGAGGAACAGGGTGGACGTCAGCCGGGCATCCCAGGTCCACCAGGTCCCCCAAATCGGCTTCCCCCAGATGGGGCCGGTGGTCAGCACGATGGTCGCGAACACGGTACCCACTTCCGCCGAGGCCTCCGCGAAGCGGTCCAGACGCGGATCCTTCAGAAACAGGTAGAAGATTCCGGCCAATCCCACGAGAACCATTGCCGCCTCGGTCCAGAGCGCGGCGGGCACGTGCAGATAGAAGATTTTCTGCGCGGGCCCCTGTAACCGCTCCACCGGCGTGAACGCCAGCGCGCGAACGTAGACGGCGGCGAGGCACACCAGCGCGACCAGCGTGATCCAGCGACCCTTTTGCACCAGGCTCATTCGTCCACCGTAAAGCGAAACAGGAAACTCGCGAGCGACACGAATACGATGTCGTAGGCGGCGAGCAACTTAAGGTACCCCACCGACTCGCTCAAGGGACGCCCACCGAGCAGCCGCGCGGTGACCTGCACGGCGCCGATGAGCGGCGGCAGGAGGAACGGCAGCAGAATCACCACGAGGAGCAGCTCGGCGAAACGGGTGCGAATCACGAGGGCGCTGAACAGCGTTCCCACCGCGACGAACCCCAGTGTCGCGAGCGCGATGACCCCGATGAGCGGGAGCAGCACGCGCCCCACTGGCACGTCGAAGAACAGCACGAACAGCGGTAGACCGACGCCTTCCACCACCGCTACGAATACCAGATTCGCGATCAGCTTGCCCCAGTACAGGCTGGTGCGGCTGAGCGGCGACACCAGCAACCCCTCGAGCGCCTGGTTCTCGAGCTCGAGCTGAAACGCACGGTTCAGGGCGAGCATCGCGGCGAACGTGAACGTCACCCACAGAATGGTCGGGGCGAGGTCGATGGTGGGCACGGCGGTCGGGTCGCGTCCGAAGTTGAACACCGTCAGGACGAGCGCGGTGAACACGACGGCCGAGACGATGGCGGTACGCGTGCGGAACTCGAGCACCAGGTCTTTACGGGCCACCGTCCACGCCTGCGCGAGCAGCTCACTCATCGGTCCCTCCCACCGCCCGGCGGTACGCCTCCGCGATCTCGGAGGATTCCCGCCCTGCGCGGGGCGCAAAGTGGACGAAGCGTCCGCGCCGCTGGAACGCGACGTCGGTCGCGAGCTCGACCCCCTCGTCCACGTTGTGCGTCGCCAGCACGACGACGCGACCCGCCGCGCTGCCGCCACCGCCCAGCTCGCCGAGCAGCGCCCGCAGCTCGGCCGCCGCGGCGAGATCGAGCCCCGTGAACGGCTCGTCCAGCAGCAGGACGCGCGGATCGTGGATCACGGCCTTGGCGATCGCCGCGCGCTGCGCCAGGCCCCGGGAGAGTGACCACACCGGCTGATCCGCGCGATCGCGCATGCCGAGACGCTCGAGCACTTGGTCGGCGCGGGCACCGCGGCGCGCCGCCGGGACCCCATAGAGCGCCGCCCAGAAGAGCAGGTTCTCGCGTACGGTGAGGTGTTCGTACAGGTGGGACTGGTGACCGATCCATCCGATGGCGCGCCGACCCCCCGCCACCCGCACCGACCCCTGCTGCGGGCGGATCAGTCCCGCGAGCACCTTGAGGAGGGTGGTCTTGCCGGCGCCGTTCGGCCCGAAGACGGCGAGGGTCTGGCCCGCCGTGAGGTTGAAGGACACGCCGTCGAGGGCGACCACCTGTCCTCGCCCCTCGCCGAAGGCGTGCCGCAGGCCCTCAGCCGAGAGCATCGATGCGGGCGGCGAGGTCTTCCAGGTCGAACGGCTTGACGAGATACCCCGAGTGACCGAGGTCCAGGACGTTGATGAGCGGCTCCATGCTCACGTACGAGGTCGTGACGATCACGGGGAGAGAAGGTTGCGACTGGCGGATCTCTTGCAGCAGAGTGATACCGTCGGTGTCGGGCAGTCGCAGATCGAGCACCAGCACTTCGGGCTGGAACTCGTCCATCTGGCGGCGAGCCTCCGTCCCGCTGGCGGCGAATGCCAGGTGATAGCGTTCGGCGAAGAATCGCTTGTAGGTGCGCCGCAGCGTCGACTCATCCTCGACGAACAGCACTTTGCGCCGCGGGCCGAGGGTGGGGGACCCCATGGTGGGCCAATATATGCGGGTCCCCCCCGCCGTCTACGGTCGGCTCAGCTCGGGCCGCTCTCCAGCTCGAACAGGTCGTCGAGCTTGGTCAGCACCAGCAGGAATCGCAGCTCCTCGTTGGCCCCGCGCAGACACACCGTCAGCCGGCGCTCCGCGGCCTTCCGCTGAATC